>JACIYF010000023.1 GCA_014360065.1 Clostridia bacterium
GCCAAAAACGGCGCCAGTCTTTGGTTTGTAAGTAGGCCAAGACATCACCACAGCTGCAGTAGAGCTTGAAATCCCGCCTGCCAGAAAAAGAAAACAAAGACAAGTGCTTCAGCTCGGACCGGCCGCACCTGGGACAGCGGAGTGCAAGTACCGTATCGGTACGGACAATTTTCATCCTTCTCCCCCCTGGTTGGGTAACTTCGATGTGTGGTAGAGAGAATCCTGCTTCCTCTCCCACAAGGTTTTGGGGCTCTCTTATTATAGCCAACTGGACCGCATTTATCCAGGTCTAAAAATAAGACCTGCCTGTCCGTGCCCATAAGGCAAAAAGAGGGGGCCCATTCCAAAGGGCCCCGGAGAAGGAGAGTTATGTGATGTGCTTTGATTAGGCTACTTGAGGTGATACGCCTGATTGGCCCACCACCTCAAAGAGATCGCGTAAATCAAATGGCTTAACTAGATATTGCGGAAGCGCTGGCTTTGCTGGCGGGGTAGCTCCACACACTTCTGGGTAAGCAGTCATGATCACTACTCGACCAGCGTAATTCGATACCCGCAGCCTCCCCAGTACTTCGTTCCCGCCCATGCCTGGCATTTTCCAATCCAGGAAGACTAGATCCGGTCTCAACGCCTCTATCGCTTCCAACGCTTCCTCACCGCTGGCTACTGCCTTTACTGCAAAACCTTGCTCGCGTAAGGCCATAAACAACAACCGCCTTATCGCTTCCTGATCATCTACTACCAAGATCCTCCCTTTTTCTACCCCCTGAAGCTTGTCTGGGCTATTTGCCCTCTCCTGCTTGTCTTGCACTCTCATCTCTCCCCATTTCCACTTCCACTGCCCTACCTGCACAACCCATGATGCCAACCAATGATATTAACTGGCACTTAAACCGAACCGTTCCCTTAAAGCTTCGGCTTTATCCTCGGTCATCAAGGCTGTCTGATCGGTGTGTTCCATCCGTACCAAGTAGGTATCTCGACCCCAGGGGATTAACTCCTTTATGAAATTGAGATTTATGATATATCCCCGGTGGCACCGGAGGAAGGGTTCTCCACCCAATCGCTTTTCGATGACACCTAACGGCTCGTAAGTGGAAACAGAGTCCAATAAAGTGTGGATCTTGGTTTTACGAAGTTCCCGGGTTATCATTACAATCTCATCGGCATTAAGAAAAACCCAATTGCGCTCCACCAAAACCGCTAGCTTGCGTGCGCTGCCTCCCGGGACCCAGACCGGCGACGAACTTTTGCTAGCTTGTTCCCGTAAGGCCATCAGTTCCTTGATTCGCTCCATGGTCTTGGCGATGCGGTTCAACCGGTAAGGCTTGAGCAGATAATCAAATGCATAAACCTCAAAAGCCTGTTCCATATATTGACTATACCCAGTAGCAAAGACGATAAATATCTGCGGGTCGATATCCACAATCTCCTTGGCCGCTGTTACTCCATCGACGCCTGGCATGTCGACGTCCAAGAAAACCACATCCGGCTGCATCTGCTCCACCAGGTTTAAGAGCTCCTCCCCATTGGCGGCCGAACCCACCACGTACACCCCCTCGATTTGCTCTAGGGTTCGACGTAAGACCAACCGCATCCGGGGATCATCTTCGGCTACCACTACGTTGATTCTCATAATAAGATCAGGTCGCCCCTTTTCCCGCAGTCATCATCTTAGCACTGGGCCTGACGGCCCTGGTAGGCGGCCGGGGAAGCCGCAGCCACAGTTTTGCTGCGGCTCCCTGCCCCTCTAAAAACCGTCTTCCCATCTTCCCTGAAACTCCTGGCTACTGTGCGCTACCTCAATTGCCTGCCTCTCCCCAATCAGCTGTCACCCGGACCTGTAATCCTGCTCGGCTACTTTTTAAGCGCCTTGGGCAGCCGTGGCTGATACCAGGTGATGATACTAGCTGACTTTGCCCCTAGGGACCCGGCCCCCATCAGCATAGAGGCCACAGGGCGAAGCAGGACCTGGCCCAACTTCCTCATCGGCTTCACCTCCTCCCGGCAGGATCCTCGCTAGCCAACTGTCGATAAGCTTCACTACTCTGGTACCCCACGGAGTTAAGCTGAAGGCTTCCATCATTAGGCCCAGGGAGCTAGCCACCCAGATCTCTACCGGTTTTCCGCTCCTCCAGGCCACCCCCAGGCCCCAGAGGACAACCATACCTACCGCTAACCAGCGGAAGCCGTGCTTCTCTTCTATCGCCAAGGGCCTGGCCGGGCTGTCCTGCGGGGCATAGGCTACACAAACGGCCAAGGCCAGAAGAAAAGTTCCCAGGTATAGGATCCATAGCCCTCCGCCCGTTTGGCCCACACCTCCTAAGTATCGGCTGACCAGTTGAGCTATTTCCCCCAGCCCCAGGAAGGTGACCAAACCAAATGTCAGGCAGCGTTCATAGGAGGTACAGTGCACACCCCCGGCTACCAGGCGCAGGGCGCCGGCAGTAATCAATACCGCTAGCACCGCCCCTAGTATCCCCAGGGCCCAAGCCAAAGTCAAAAGGATAATAGCCTTACAGGCCATGCCGGCCAAGGTCTCCAGGCCAAAGCGCATGATATCGGCCTGGTCCTGGTTCATGCCAAGTTTGTCAGCTAGGCTAAAGGCCATCCGGTAGCACCAGCCTGTAAAATCCAGCCTCATTTGTCGCCTCCGCTCGCCTCTGCCTTCTTAGGCAGCTCTGCAGTCATAACCACCCACCCATCCCTATAAGCGGGATATACCTGCCCCCCGTATTTAGTGACAATCGAGCGCACATTGTAAAGCCCGATACCTCGTCCTGCCCCCTTGGTGCTGAAATCGCTGTCAAACATCCGCGCCATCACCTCGGCATCCAAGCGGTGGTAACGGTTAGCTACCCGCAGAACATAACTGACGCCCTTCTGTCCCAGTTCTACTCGAACCGCCCTTTCCCCCAGAGGCATGGTTAGAGAAGCTTCTATGGCGTTATCCAGGAGGTTCCCCAGCACTCCCGCCACCTCGGTAGCCCGAAGCGGCAGCTGCGCCAAGTCCGCTCTCACCTCCACCTCAGTGCTAATTCCCTGGGTCTGGGCGATCCCCATTTTTTTCTGCAACAGGGCGCTCACCGCCGGGTGTCCGGTGCGCACCAGCTGGCTGGTCACCGCTACCTCTTCCAGCTCCTGCTCCAGCATCTGGCGAGCTTCTTCCCAAGCCCCCACCTCCATGAGCCCATACAAAGTTTGGCAAAGATGATTGAAGTTGTGGCGCTGGCTCCGCATTACGTTCATGAGCTCCTCCAGATTCTTAAAGTGGGTTAGCTCGGTTTGCGCCTTGGCCTCCCTTTCCACTTCGCCCACCACAAACCGCACTGACAGCACCGCTGCCACCGTCAAGCCAAGAATTAGCCCGCTGCTTAAAAGTACCGATTGTCCCAGTACTCCATAATGAAAGGCCTGGCTATAAGCTTGGTGATAGCCCAAGTTGATTAATGCCAAAAGCAGCATTTCAAAGAGCAGGACGGCGATTACCGCCAGGGACCGGCTGGTGGAGTTCACTTTTCTTGCCCCCCCACTGGCTGTTCCCCACCTGGTCCCCTAGCCTGGTAAATGGAAAGATCAATTAAGTAGAACTTAGTTACCAGTATGGCCACTAGGAGTGCCAGCGCCACCAGTCCTTGGGGTAAAAAGCACTCTATCCTTAGCCAGGGATCGGCCAATATCTGCTCTAACGGTATACCCGTGCGTTCCAAAACTACTGGGACGGCTAGTGCTTCGATGGCTGCATAAATGGTTATAGATAACAGCATCGCTACCAGAGAGACCCGGTAGGGTAGGTGCAGCACCAACCCTAAGATCAAGGCAAACACCAGCGCCTGAACCAGGGTGTGCACCCCGAAGGGGATGGGCAGAAGCCTTATGCAGTATGAAGCTATTGCCTGCAGCAGCGCACACGCCAGTACCCGCCCCCACGGCACCCGGATGCGAACTAGGCTTAGCCCCAAGGCACTGATCATTATTTCCTCTGGAAAAGATATTAAGAAAACTGTCAGCCACGGCATTCTGTCCATTCCCATATTGTCCTTTCTCTTTTGGATGAACCAAGAAGGATTCCTGCAACCTTGTCCAGAATCCGCAGATCGCATGTCTGAAACTGTAGGATTGCATGTCTGAAACTGCATCCACCAGAATGTGGCAGCAGACAACTAGAACTATTATTAGCGAAGGCATTTCCCGTTGGCAAATTATACAGATTTTACCTCTAATTTTATCGGCAGCCAAACTGTAAAAATCGATCCCCCACCCACCTTGCTCTCCACTTTTATTTCTCCACCATGCTCCTCGACTATGCGCTGGGCTACTGCCAGCCCCAAGCCAGTGCCATTGGGCTTAAGAGTATAAAAGGGATCAAAGATTCGCTCCAGGGCCTCGGCAGGAATGCCGCACCCGGTGTCAGCCACCTTGACAGCTACCGATTTTTGGTCGGCCAAGAAGTGGGTGGTAATAGTCAGCTTTCCGCCCCCGGGCATAGCCTGGATGGCATTAATTATGAGGTTCAAAAACACTTGCTTGAGTTGATAGGCGTCAGCCCAGATCGGTGGTAAGAGCAGGTCGTAACCGCACTTTAAATCGATTTCTTTGAGCATCGTCTCCCCATAGACCAGCGCATGAACCTCATCAATAAGCTCGTTAAGTTGAACCCAACCAAACTGGGATACCTGTGGGCGAGACAGCATCAAGAGTTGTTTCACTATCGAGTCTAGACGATCCACTTCATCAATGATGATGGAGGTCATTTCCCGGCGTCGGTCACCAGGTTCCAGAGTATTCTGAAGCAACTGGACAAAACCGCGGATGGCAGTGAGCGGGTTGCGGATTTCGTGGGCCGCACCGGCGGCCAGTTCTCCGGCCGCCGCCAGTCGCTCGGCTTGCTTCATATATTGCTCCAACGCCAAGCCTTGGGAAGCCGGGTGGATGATGGCAGTAGCGCCGACTACATCGCCTTGGCGGTTGCGCAACACTGAGATATTGGCCTTGAGCGCAACTTGGCGGCGATGCCAGTAGAGCTGCAAATCCAGCCCCTGGATTGGTTCCTCAGTTTCCCATAGGCGCTGTAGCTGCTCCTCTACCTTTCCCCGCTCTTCCAGACATACCATTTCTCCAACTGAACGACCCAATACCTCCCGGCTAGGTATTCCCAAAATCTTTTCAGCCCGAGCATTAATCGATAGGATCTGGCCCTGGCGGTCCAGAATTATCACTCCCTCCAGGCCGTAGCTATCTGCCCAACGCCAGGAAGGCTCACCAGCCTCACAGAACCATTCCCTAAATAAGGCGATCCGAGAAGCTAGCTCCCCCAGGACTACAAAATCAAGATCGTTAAACGCATAAGGCTTGCGGCTTGCCGCGGCTAATCCTCCCGCCAGATCATCCCCGATCCAGATTGGCACCACTAAAAGACACCGAAAGAAACTGGGAGGAGATTGTGGCCCCGCCAAGCAACCTTCCTGTAAATCCCCAATCATGGCCGCCACCCGATGCTCCTCCAATAGCCGCGCCGCCCAAGGCAGGAGATAAGAGCACACCGATGTACCCGAGGGACCATCAATACCGGCAATTATCTCCACCTGGCCACCACCTCCACCCACCTGGCGGCGAAATAGAAAGGTAGCATCGGCCGACGGAACCAGGAAGTGACAAAGCTCAAACAGCCGCTCAGCCAAACCCCTAAATCCTTGCGGCTGGACTCTGGCTGGAGTAGATTTGAAAACTAAGAGCGAGCAGCCCTGTTCTTGGGCAAGAAGGTTTAGTACCGGCCTTTCCCATTGATCCCAGCCGCGCTCGATTAACCTAACCAGGTCATTAGCGGCAGCATACTCCTGCTGCCCCGGCTTAGCCTTGAAGCAAGCACTACTCCGCCTCCGGCACCAGTCTAAATTTAGTACCCCCACCACTTGCCCCCGGTGCCGTAACGGAACCACAATCAGGCTCTGAACCCGCCTTCCATCCCTAAAGGGCTGGCGAGTACGAATAAAGAGAGGTTCCTGATCCACGGATTCGACTAATTTCCCCTGCTGGCTTTGGGCCACATAACCAGCAACCCCTTCGCCCAATATAAACTGAAGCCCTTGGTAGGCTTCGTTGTCCAACCCATGCGAACAGCAGACCACTAACCTTGATTCCTGGCTGTCCCCCTGTCCACCATCTCTAATTAACATGATAAATCCTCGGTCAGCGCCTATAAGACAAATACCCAGTTCCAAGGCGTGATACAGAAATCTGGCCAAACTTTTGGCTAAATGTAACATATCTCCTCCGCCCTTTGCCCAATTCGCTATTTCCAATAAATGCTACCTGATTCGATTAGACAAAGGGCGAAAAAATCCTGCTAGAGCGATTATTTGCCATCAATTTGCCAGGATATTCATTTTACGGCAGCGGAGGCATCATCTCTAACATCCCCCGCATAAAAGGCGCCATAGTTGCCGCCATGGCTGCCGCCATCAGGATTGTCGCCACCACCAGCACAATTAAAGGCAGGATTACAATGGCTAAGGCAGTTCCCCCGGGGAGAGCATAAGCCTCTTGTACAGCATAAACGGTAAGGATGAGCATCCAGATGGCCACTGCCACCGATATTATAGCGGCGAGGGCTAGAGGGGCCCCCGCCAAGCCGATTATGAGGTCGGCAATGGTACCTATCACTGATGGCAGGGCAACAAACCCCATACCCACCCACAACCCCAGCACGCTGCCTTTGCCTCCAAATAGTTCAGCCATCAACCCCAAGACGGAAGCACTGGTGAACCAGAAAAGAAAACCTCCCGCCAAGCTAAAGACTGCTATCATATAGCCCAGGTGCGCCTGTATCGCCAACCCAGCCTCGGAACTAATGCCCAGCAAGCTAGCAAAATCCACACTAGTTTGGTTCAGAGCTAGGTTTATCAGCAAATTAAATATGGTGGCCAAGTAGAACGCCCCTAAAGACCATCCAATGCGGCGGGAATGGGTAAGAGTCCGGAGAGTGGAACGAGGGTTGGCAAAGATCCCATAAACTAATTCCAAGAAGCCTGGGGAGGGGGAAACAAGACCAGGAGGCTCACTCATCTTCAATTCTCCTTTCTTCACGGTTGCTTTGGCACTAAAGGCAATTCTAAGCGGATGCCCCAGCCTTCGGAGGGAACAACCTGCTCGAGCCTTGACGCAGTACTCCCTAGAAACGAGTATAGCCAGCTCAAAGGCGAAGGCCGCCGGTAATAGATCAGTCGGGGCTCACCACTAATACCAGCCAGCTTGGAGGCGTAGTTGAGGGCGTCGTAGAAATTACCCAGGGCATCCACTAGGCCCAACTCTTTGGCCTGCCTGCCAGTGAAGACCCGCCCATCGGCTAAAGATCGAACCTTATCCTCGCTCATCTTTCTGCCCTGAGCCACTACCTGGACAAACTGCTGGTAAATATCATTTACCATTGCTTTTAAGATGTCGCGCTCGGCAGGCGTGAGGGGCCGAGCTGCCGAACCCATATCCTTGTGAGGGCCGCTAGTAATGTTTTCGGTTTTAATACCGATCTTGCGATAGAGCTCTTCTAGATTCTGAAACTGCATGATTACCCCAATACTGCCAGTGAGAGTAGCCGGGTTAGCAACTATGTAATCAGCATTGCAGGCGATCCAATAGCCGCCGGAGGCGGCGGTATCACCCATGGATACTACTACCTTCTTTCCGGCCTCCCGCAGCCGCCTTACCTCATCGCCGATTTCTTGGGAAGCAGAAGCGCTTCCCCCAGGACTGTTGATGCGTAAAAGCACAGCTTTGACCGCAGGATCGTCTTTGGCCCGGGAAAGCTGTTCCATAATGCTAGGAGCAGAAGCCCCACCCGCAGCATAATCATCACCGCTAATGACACCGTTAATGCTTATGACTGCAATCCCCTCACCCCACCCTTTTAGCGACCCACCTGTGCTTGTGCCCCTGGGCATCACCAGAAAGGCTATTATGACAACAATTATTAGGACCCCAATCCCCAGCGCCGCAATCAACCTCTTGGTCACAGCTGCTTCACCCCTTTTGGAAGAAACTCACATTCTTGTATGGTGCGCAGGGTTAAGCCTTCCTATGCACCAGTTCAGCCGCCATCTTACAACTACCACGTTCACACGGGAATAAGCTTGATCAAGACACTGGTGAGCTCGCTAACGAAAGGCCAAGTGGCTGGCTCTCCTCCTCACCTAAAGCCATAGCCACAAAGTGCCGGAACAATGGATGCGGCCGGTTGGGTCGCGACTTAAACTCAGGGTGAAATTGGGTTCCAATAAAGTAAGGGTGATTGGCTAGCTCAATGACCTCCACCAATTGTCCATCGGGGGAGGTACCACCAATGCCTAGTCCTTTTTGCACTAAGAGGTCTCGGAACTGATTGTTAAACTCGTATCGATGGCGGTGTCGTTCCCACACCATTTCCTGCCCGTATATTTGCCACGCCAGGCTGCTGGGAGTCAAGCGGCATGGATACGCTCCCAGTCTCATGGTACCGCCCTTATCGTGGACACCTCTTTGTTCGGGCAAGAGATCAATTACCGGGTAGGGAGTAGCAGCGTTAAACTCAGAACTATGAGCTTCCTCCAGTCCGGCGACATGGCGGGCAAACTCGACTACCGCCAGTTGCATACCCAAGCAAATGCCAAGGAACGGTACCTTATGCTCTCGGGCATAGCGGATAGCGTCAATCTTGCCTTCAATACCGCGATCCCCGAACCCGCCCGGGATCAAAACCCCCTGGCAATCTGCCAAGACGCGCGCCGCATCTATCGCTTCAAGCTGGCTCGAGTGCACCCATTTAATGTTGATTTTGGCATTATAGTAAGCGCCAGCGTGACGAAGGGCCTCGGCAATGCTAAGGTAAGCATCCTTCAGCTCTACGTACTTGCCAACCACTGCTATTTTCACTTGGCGGGCCGGATGCTCGATTCGATATACCATGTCTCGCCAGTCTTTAAGATCGGCCGGGGGGCAACGGAGGTTTAGCCGACGAACTACGATCTCGTCCATACCTTGCTCGGCAAACAGTAGGGGTACGGCATAGATGGAGGAGGCATCTTGAGCCTCTATTACCGCCTCGCGGTCAATATCGCAGAAAAGGGCGATCTTATCCCGCATCTCTTGAGATAAGGGACGGCTAGTCCGGCAAACAATTAGGTCCGGCTGAATACCAATGCTGCGCAGTTCTTTAACTGAGTGCTGAGTAGGTTTGGTTTTAGCCTCTCCCGCCGCCTCTAGGTAAGGAACCAACGTAACATGGATGTACATTACATTATCGCGGCCCAAGTCACTCTTCAACTGGCGGATGGCCTCTAGAAAAGGAAGTGACTCGATATCGCCCACGGTACCTCCGATTTCAGTTATGACCACATCGGGCGAACTCTCGATAGCCACCTGGTTGATCCGATCTTTGATTTCATTAGTAATATGGGGGATTACCTGAACCGTTCGGCCTAGATAATCCCCCCGTCTTTCCTTGGTAATCACCGACCAATAAATCTTGCCGGCGGTGACATTGCTGCTTTCGGTAAGGTTCTCGTCCACAAATCTTTCATAGTGTCCTAAGTCCAGGTCAGTTTCGGCACCATCCTCGGTGACGAATACCTCCCCATGCTGATAAGGACTCATAGTGCCAGGGTCAATGTTGATGTAAGGGTCGAATTTTTGAATTGCTACTTTGAGGCCCCGGCTTTTTAGCAATCGGCCAAGGGAGGCGGCAGTTATACCCTTGCCAAGTGATGAAGTAACTCCCCCGGTCACAAATATATGTTTTGCCATCCAGTGGTGCCTCCTTAACGTTATGCGCTCTTACTATTCTAGCCTCGCTAAGGAAGCACTGTCAACCACATTGCTAGCGCTGGCGCCAGTTCAACACCACTACCTGGGGTCGGCTACTTATCGTATCCAGGGCAGCCCGGGAGAGCTCCAAAACATCGCGCTGTTCGACAGCAGGGAAATGCTTGGTAAACGCTTCTACCGGTCCCAGCTCAAAGCTTAGCGCCTCAGTCTTAAAATGCATCGGTACGATAACGGCCGGAGAAAGCGATTTGGCCACTTCCACTGCCTCGTCAGGTTCAACAGTAAAGACACCACCGGCCGGTACCAAGACGACGTCCACGGGCCCAATGGCTGCCCTTTGTTCTGCGGTGAGGAGGTGTCCCAGGTCGCCCAAATGGCATACCCGCACCCCATCGGCTTCCAGCACAAAGACTACATTAGGACCGCGTTCAGCCCCGTGTACCTTATCGTGCTCGGTGCCAATGCCTCGGATTCGGAAGCCCTTGATTTCATACGTTCCAGGCTCAGTGATAACCTTGGGGTTCCCGTTTACCAGTTTGGCTGCGCAGTGATCAAAATGTTGGTGGCTACAGGTAACCACATCAGCCGCTTCTTTAGGCAACGCGTACCCCACATGAGCCTCTGGCGGATCAGTCACTACCTTGATCCCCGCTTCCGACTGCACCAAGAAGCAAGCATGGCCATACCACTGCAAACGCATCATTCATCCCCCCAAGCCTTTGGTTTAAGTTTTACATTCGTTCGGGTGCCTGAACTCCCATAAGGCCCAGAACGTTCCTAAGAACGATCTTGGTAGCCTTAATTAAGACCAAGCGAGCTTTCTGTAGGCTAGGCTCCTCCCCCAATACCCGGCACTCAGTGTAAAAGCCGTGGAAGTAACTGGCCAAATCGTAAGCATACCGCGGCAGGCGGTGAGGTTCCAGTGCCCGGGCAGCACCGGCTACCACCTCAGGAAAATCAGCCAATTGGCGCATTAAAGCCAACTCGGCCGGATGCTTCAATACCTCTAGGTCAGTGTCAGCAGCTTTAGGTATCTCAATGCCATCGCGGCTAGCCTGGCGCAAGATGCTTGCGATGCGAGCGTGGGCATATTGGACGTAGTAAACCGGGTTATCCGAAGATTCCTGTTTGGCTAGATCAAGGTCAAAGTCCAAGTGACTATCCGCGCTCCGCATGAGGAAAAAATAGCGGGCTGCATCTACTCCTACCTCCTGAATTAGCTCCTCCAGGGTGACGTATTGTCCAGTCCGTTTTGACATCCGCAGTATTTCTCCGCCCGAAAAGAGTCGTACCAGCTGCATAAGTATCACTTCTAGGCGGCCAGGATCCTGCCCTAAAGCTTCCATGGCGGCGTGCATGCGGGCTACATGCCCATGGTGGTCGGCACCCCAGACATTGATAACCCGGTCAAAACCCCGCTGGAACTTGTTGAGATGGTAAGCAATATCAGCAGCAAAATAGGTGGGTTGACCGTTAGAACGAACCAAGACTTCGTCTTTGACATCACCAAAACGACTGGCCCGAAACCATAACGCCCCATCCTGCTCATAGGTGTATCCGCGCTCAGTGAGCTGTTTCACAGCTTCTTCTACTGCCCCTGAGTCATGCAAGGACTGCTCGGAAAACCAAACGTCGTATTTGACTCGAAACTCCTCCAGCACCCGACGAATATGAGCCAACTTTTCCCTTAGCGCATACTCGGTAAGGGCCCGCCGTCGCTCAGATGGAGAGGCCTCAAGATAACGATCGCCTACTTCGGCCACTAGGTGCTGCATGGTTTCAACCAAGTCCTCGCCATGGTAGCCATCGTCGGGGACCTTAGCATCTTGACCTAGGAGCTGCAAATAACGGGCCTCTACCGACAAGGCAAAATTCTCAATCTGGTGCCCGGCATCATTAATGTAAAATTCGCGGGTAACTTTATAACCGCTAGCAGCTAACAGGTTGGCCAAGGTGTCCCCCAAAGCTGCTCCTCGAGCATTGCCCATGTGAAGCAGCCCAGTGGGATTGGCACTCACAAATTCTACCTGTATCCTTTGACCCCGCCCCAGGTCATTTCTGCCGTAAGCTTCGCCTTCAGCTTCAATGACCGGTAGGACCGCATACAGCCATCCCGAAGCCAAAGTAAAATTAATGAACCCCGGCCCAGCTATTTGGATGTCGTCTATCCATGTATCCCGGCGGTCAAAATACTCAACTATAAGCTCGGCAATCTCCCGGGGGGGACGCCGGACCTCCCGGGCCAGCACTAAAGCTAAGTTGGTGGCCAAATCACCATGTTGTTTCTCTCGCGGCACTTCCACCACAAAACCGGGAAGGTGGCTAATTTGAAGTTTGCCCTGGCTTTGGCATTCTGCCACCGCCTGCTGTAGCCGTTGCTTGACCTGTTGGTAAATCTCCTGTACCAGATTCACTAGCGCTAACCTCAGCTCCTTCCCTTCGGCCTTTGCAAATAATTCCGGTATCATTATACCATAGCCACCAAATTCCGGAAGTCAATCTACAAGCCCAGCCTAGCCGTAGCTGAGATGGCGCCCTACCGCCCTAGCCACCGGAGGTAGAGTCTGCATCAACTGGGCAAACTGATCTAGGTTGAGAGATTGGGGTCCGTCGCTCAGCGCCCGGATAGGATCCGGGTGAACCTCAAGCATGATACCGTCAGCCCCCGCCGCAATTGCCGCCCTGGCCATAGCCGGAACCAAAGTCACTTTCCCGGTACCATGGCTGGGATCAACCACTACCGGAAGGTGGGAAAGCTCTTGAGCCAAGGCCACAGCACTAAGATCCAAGGTATTGCGGGTTCCATTTTCGTAGGTTCGAATACCCCGCTCGCAAAGGATTACTTCCTCATTGCCAGCATCGAGGATGTATTCGGCCGCCATTAGCCATTCCTCCACCGTAGCCGCCAAACCTCGCTTGAGCAGTACCGGCTTGCCCACCCGCCCTACTTCCCTTAAGAGGCCAAAGTTTTGCATGTTTCTAGCTCCCACCTGAATGACGTCGGCATACTGAGCGACTAGCTCAACATCCCTCGTGTCCAGTGCCTCAGTGACCACAGGCAGAGCTACCTCGTTCGCAGCTTCTCTCAACAGCTTCAGGCCTTCCTCCTCTAGGCCCTGAAAAGAATAAGGGGAGGTTCGAGGCTTGAAGGCCCCTCCTCGAAGCAGGTCAGCTCCAGCCGCTTTGACGGCTCTCGCTGCCTGGTAAATCTGCTCAGCGCTCTCCACTGCGCAAGGCCCAGCAATGACCGCCACCGAACTGGATCCTATTCGGGCTCGGCCGACGGTAATTACGGTCTTTTCCGGATGCAGTTCTCGACCTACTAATTTGTAAGGCTTGAGGATAGGGACAATCTTCTCGACCCCGGGCAAATGGATGATGGCCTCTGAGCTAACCACTTTTTTGTCACCGATGGCACCAATTACGGTCTTTTCCTGACCGTAAATTGGATGGGTTTTAAAACCCAATTCCACCAGCCTGGCCTCGACTCGGGCTATATCTTCGCTGCTAGCCCCTGGACGCATTACTACTATCATGCTCGCACCTCCTAGATTAATACAAAAGCCTCCCCGCCCCACCTTATTAGTAGGGACGAGGAGGCTACCCGCGGTACCACCCTAATTGGCTCGGTCAAAAAGCAAGCCCGCTCAGTAGGTACGGGAACTATGCTCACACCAACCAGTTAGGTGAGTATAGCTCCGATACCCCCTTCCTTGTAACGGCGGAAGCTCCGGGCCCACCTACTATCCTAGTTCTTGCCCAAACCATTACCTCGGACTTGGGAAGAAACAGGAATTCAGCTGCCGGCTCCAGGGAGAACTTCAGCTTAGCTTCCGCCGCCGGGCTTACACCCTCCCCAGCTCGCTTGGGCTTCCGCTAACCCTACTTTTCCCTTTCCTCGCCTTTACCAGTTATGCTTGTTACTGATATTATACGCAGGCAGTATGGTTCGCGCAACCCCCAGCTCGCCTGGGGATTCCCCACTTTTCAGCCTGCTTTGGCTTACGCTCGCTCCAGAAACCCTCGCGGGCCAAACTAGCGCTCGGCCTCAAGCTCCGGCGGACTTCCCGGCAAATTCGACCTCCTGTCTCAGTTGCCGGCCTCGGGCATCCATGCCCTCGGGTCCGCCTCCGCTTTCGGCCTCGTTAAGTTTGGCTACCGCTAGGGTTTAGTCGCTCGGCTTTCAAGCCAGAGCAGGCCTCCCCAGCGAAAACTGGGAATAACCCAGCCAGCTCGCCTGGGGATTCCCCGGCCAGCTCGCTGCTAGTAAACGGCGCCGGCCAGTTCGCGTTCAGCGTTGCCAGGGGTCACCGAGTTCCTTTTCGCAAGAGGCAACTAAGCCCCTAGCCCGCCGTCCACTGCTAGGATGTGGCCGTTAACGTAATCAGAAAGAGGCGAAGCCAGAAATAGTATAGCTCCTGCCGCTTCCTCCGGAGTCCCTAGTCGACCCATGGGAATAAAGAATAACATTGCCTGCCGCTGATCTCTGGGAATCCCTAATGGAATCCTGCCATCAAAAGTCTCGCCCTTTTCCTTCTCATCGGTCAGTCGGGTTGCAATTGCCCCAAAAGCCACCGCATTGCAATTAATATTGAAGCGACCCCACTCCTTAGCTACCGTCTTGGTGATCCCGCCTATAGCTGCCTTAGCAGCGGCGTAGTTGATCTGGCCAACATTGCCGTGGGTGCCGGCCAGAGACATTACGTTAACAATTTTGCGAACCACTGGTTGTCCCCTGCCCATCTCCTCTTTAGCTGCCTCGCGCATGTAGGGCGCCGCGGCACGAATCATCCGAAAGGTAGCTGTGGCATGTACCTCCAACATGGCCTGCCACTGCTCATCGGTCATTTTATGGAGCATACCGTCCCAAGTATAACCAGCGTTGTTGACCAGGATATGCAAAGCTCCAAAGGTTCCCACTGCCACTTGCATTAACTGGTCAGGTAGCGCCGGATCGGTCACGTTGCCCGGCCAGGCTAAGGCTTGACTGCCGCAGGAGATGATTTCCTTACAAACCGCGTGTGCCGCTTCTGCTTCAAGATCATTGACCACTACCTTAGCCCCTTCTTTGGCCATCATTAAGGCCGCGGCCCGACCAATCCCACGCCCGGCACCAGTAATGATAGCTACCTTACCATCTAACCAACCCATGGTCTTTCCCTCCGAAAAAAATTTACTTCCAGCCCCCTAACATTACGAATGTTTCCACATTTCCTTTCGCTTTCCTGCCAGGTCGCAACGCTTTAAATCCAGGCTGCTACCGGTGATAGGGTTCATGTCGAAGGATCTTGAAGGCTCGGTACAGTTGCTCTAAAAGCATCACCCGGGACAATTGATGGGGAAAGGTCATGCGGGACAAAGAAAGTAGTAGCTCAGCTTTGGCTTTCAACCCTGGGTCGATCCCCAAGGTACCACCAATGACCATGGTGAGCGTGGATTGACCTGAGGATTCCAACCAGCGCAAGAATTCAGCCAACTCTTCCGAGGAGTACATTTTTCCCTCCGGCGTCAAGCAAACCAGGTAATCGCGCTGACCAATCTCTTTCTCTAGATCCTGGGCTTCCTGTTTTAGAACCAACCCTGCTTGGGCAGGGTCGATTTCGCTTGTCGATCGTTTGGCCAGGGGCCTATCTTTGACCTCGATGATGGAAACGTGAGCATAGGGCCGAAGCCGCTTCCGGTATTCGGAAGCGGCTTCGGCCCAATACCTTTCCTTTAACTTGCCAACTGCCACGATCTTGATCTCCATGCTGCCGCCCACCCTGGTGCCTGACCAGTTAGCTCGGTTCACCAGGTAAGGATTGCCCTTACTGGCTTGGCATTTCTCCCAAGGTAACGCTCAATTCCAGGCGGTTATTGTTGCGCACCACTATCACCTTAACCACATCACCAACTTTATGTCCACGCAGCGCATTCCGCAAGTCGGAGGAGGTGCGAATGGGCCGGTCATCAATCTGGACGATTACGTCGCCCTCTCTCATTCCTGCCTTCATGGCTGGGCCACCCGGGAATACTCCTCCCACGTAGATACCCACTGGATAACCAAACCACTTAGAGGCTTGCTCACTTATTTCTTGATAATTATAGATCCCCAGGAATGGCCGGCTCACACGCCCTTTCTGCAATAGCTGCTGGATAATGGGGCGAGCATCATTAATAGGGATGGCAAAACCCATACCCTCCACCCCTGGGACCGAGATCTTGGCGCTGTTGATGCCAATAACCTGGCCCTGGGCATTGACCAAGGCACCACCGCTATTGCCAGGATTGATGGCCGCATCGGTCTGGAGAACCCTCAACGTAACCTCCCGGTTGGCACTCGTTTGCACCGTAATTTCCCGGTTCAGCGCGCTAATCACCCCCATGGTGACACTGCGAGCAAATTGCTCCCCGAGGGGGTTGCCGATAGCTACCACCAAGTCCCCTACCTTCACCTTGTCGGAATCGCCAAACTGAACCTGGGGCAACCTTAAAGCAGCAATGTCAGGTGCCTCAATTTTGACTACTGCCAAATCGCTATCGGGATCGGCGCCCAAAATCTTACCCTCGTATTCCCGATTTTGGTCGATACGTACCGATAGTCGCACCGCACCAGCTACCACATGATTATTGGTAACCACATAGCCATTGGCGGCATCAAATATCACCCCGCTGCCCGAGGCAACGTCAGTATTGCCAAAGAAATCCCTGCCTTGGTAATTGGTAATTCCTACTACGGCTGGACCTACCCGGTCAGCAATACTACTTACCCCAGACGTACTAATGTCGACTGGAGGAAGTGGGCTGGCGGGAATCCCCGGCGTAGTAGCTCCCGGAGGATTCGATCCCCGAAAGGATGGACCCAGCGCCACGCCCAACATCCCGCCCACAATGCCGCTGACTACGGCTATGACAACGACTGCTAGCCAAAGCAGATTGCGCCGCCTGCCGTACCCACCGCCGTCAAAGTAGCTCATGCCTTCCCAACCTCCGTTGAAATTATACCGCTTGGCGCCTGGTTTTATCCTTGGACCAAGAAATAGTCAGCGCCTAAACATTCTCCTTAGGGTTATGGGAAGTAATTGGCTACAACCAAGGAAATTCCTTCCGCCATAAGCCCTTTAGTTGATGCCTAGGCCGCCAAACCATAGCATTGCCTAAACTCTTGCTCCCAGACGGCTAGGCTTATACCCAGCTGGCTCTTAAGAGCTTGATTTAAAGTCATACCTTGCCCAAGGGAGTCTAGCACTACTAGTAGCTGGTCCCACCCAAAACGGTTTACCAGTAGGTCAATTGCTGCTAGAGACTGCCGATAGGCCTCAATCTGGGTAACGGGGTCGTCCATTTCTTGGTCTAGAGTTGAAAACAAAAAAGGGCTTCTGCTATAACCATCGGCTTTATCGATGCCCCCGAAACTAAACCCAGTAACCGCTCTTTCCACATATTGGGCCACTCCCTCCGTCAACCAGCGAGGATAGTTGCCACGGGCCCGAATATCGAGTAGATAATGGGCTAACTCATGCGCCATCGGGCCATCGCGAATAAGCTCTTCAAGGTCGGGCTTGTCCATCCAAACGCTAGGAGCTAATAACCGAATGGCGCCGCCCCAATAGACTCCCATTACCCCTTCCTTTTGAGGCCAACCGAAGCTGCGGTTGAGGCTGGCTTGGTCGGGGTAGAGGATTAATCTAATGGGCCCGGTTGGCTTAATCTGCATGATCCTGGTTGTAGCTGCAAAAACTGCCTCCCCTGCCTCCAGCGTTAGCCTGGCGTCACCTTCCTGGGCAGGCAAGTATTTAATTTCAAAGTGCGAACTATCCATAGTACGCCAATTGTAGGTATCAATCGCCAGCTCGGTTCGAGCCATAGCTGATACCGCCCGGCTAGCCAGCAAAGCCGGAAGGGCAGGCCGACATAAGAGCGCCGATATTATCGCTAATATTACCAGCGCCGAGAAAACACTGGCGAATCTCCACTCCCCCATGTTAACCCCCCTATCTACCGGCCCAATCCATCCAGGCATAGCCCAGTGGATCGGTCAGCCTCCCGAAGGCATTCCCTAGTATTATATAGCTTGGGGAGGGGGAGTGGAAATCGGTAATCTCTGCCTCCTAATTAGGCAGGCTCATAGCCCGCTTCCTTGATACTGGCCTTCATCTGTTCTATTCCTACCTGGGCAGGGTCATATTCTACTCTTACTTGCCCGCCTTGAAGGTCAACTGTAGCATTAGTTACCCCGGTTAGCCGTTTGAGCGCTCCCTCTACTGCCATCTTGCAGTGATTGCAGCTCATTCCTTCAACTTTGATGACTACCGATTGCTGCACCCTATTCACGCCCCTTCTTGCTTAGATCCACGTAAGTTCCTATACTACGCACGCAGGTCGGAAATATACTTCTGGGCCGCCATGGCCGCCCAGGCTCCGTCGCCTACCGCTGTAGAAACCTGCCGGAGGAATTTTTTGCGGACATCTCCAGCGGCAAAGACCCCTGGTATGTTGGTGGCCAAGAGTTCATCAGTAATAATATAGCCGTTTTCATCTAGATGAACTTTCCCGCTCAGAAATGCAGTGTTAGGTATGGTGCCAATAAAGATAAATACCCCGTCGGCAGCCTCTTCGCTCACTTGTCCGTTGTCGGTCCGACGCAGGCGGACGCTTTCCACCTTGTTGGTACCCTGTATCCGTTCTACTACCGACTTGAGGCGAAAGTCAATCTTAGGATGGCTCCGGGCACGTTTTTCTAAGATTTGGGCCGCTCGAAAGGCATCGCGCCGGTGTACTATCACCACCTGGCTGGCAAATTGAGTTAGAAACAAGGCTTCCTCTAAAGCTGAGTCGCCGCCTCCTATAACCATTACCTTCCGGCCTTTGAAGAAGGCACCATCGCAAGTGGCGCAGTAGGATACGCCCCGACCCCGGAATTCTTTTTCACCCGGAGCTCCAAGTTCTCGAGGTGAGGACCCCATAGCCAATATTAGAGCCGGGCTTTCATATGTCCCCCGGTTGGTTACCACCTGCTTGGTCGCAGTTTGGTCACCATCAGGTAGGTTGATTTCCTCTACCTCCTCGGTAATCAGACTGGCTCCAAAACGTTGGGCTTGCTCGGCAAATTTTTGCATCAGCTCTGGTCCGCCTATGCCCTGGGGAAACCCCGGGTAGTTCTCGATCACGTCAGTGGTGGCCGCCTGCCCCCCTGGTAACCCCCGCTCCAAGATCAAGGTTTTAAGCCCGCCCCGGGCTCCGTATAATCCCGCTGTCAAACCTGCTGGCCCACCGCCAACCACAATCAAGTCATAGGCATTGTTCATGACCTCACACCCCTACTCCATGTTACTTTCCATATTGCCCAATCAGGGAGAGATTAGCCGCTGAAAAGAGCGCCCATGCCAATTCTAGATGCTCCCTACCTAGGGGTCAAGAGGCTTTTTCGGAAATAAAATCCCCTGCGAAATATCATCGCAGGGGAACAAAAACGATTAACCTCAATGCTGAAATCGCTTCAGCTTAAGTAATTCAGCGGGTTTCGATAGGAACCACCCTCGAGCACTTCGAAATGCAAGTGGGAACCGGTAGCATTACCGGTAGCACCAACCGCACCAATTACCTGACCCCGACTCACTCGCTGGCCTGCCCTTACCGAAATTGCCGACAAATGCGCATACCTAGTTACCAACCCGCCGCCGTGGTCGATCACCACCATTTGTCCGTACCCGCCGCCCCAGCCGGCATATACCACTACCCCAGAAGCAGCAGCGTGCACCGCTTGTCCGGTGAAACCATCGATGTCAATGCCGCTATGGAAACTACCCCATCGACTTCCGTATCCAGAGGTTATGGCGCCACGAATGGGCCAAGCCAAAACTCCAGAACCGGAAGACCAACTGCCACCGGAACGAGAAGCCAGCATAATCTTAGTCCCTTGGCTGACTATCTTGGCAACCGGCTCCTTTAGGGTATTCTCAGCCAAAACCGTCCTAGATACTTGCACTCCGTTACGTACAGTGACCTGGTATTTTATCTCCTTAACTCCCTCCTGGCCTGCCTGAACTATCTTTTGTTGGCCGCGCCAGAGAGAATCATCTTTCCGCACGTCGGTACTGTAAGGAATGGGCTGGGTGACCGTCTGAACATAACGGGCCACCACATGAACCAACGGTTTGGGCTTGACTAAATTCAACTTATCTCCAATGTCAATTCGCTCTGAGGTCAGCTGCGGATTGGCTTTGCGCAGATCCTCGGGCCACATGCCGTTGGCTCGGGCTATGCTCCACAGCGAATCCCCTGGCTTGACCACATATACCTTGGTCTCAGAAGCTCCGGTCTGAAGAAGCTTAACTGCCTCATCCACTGACATTATAGCCCTTAAAACCGCATAATGCGGCACCACTTCTACCTTTTCTTCGAACCGGACTTCTTGTACTTGGATGTTGCCACCCCCGGGCAGGTATGCCTCTTTCAACTTGGCTAAGGCCTGCTGGGCCTCAGCTTCATCCTTTAGCACCACTTCCACCTTACCATTGACTGCAATTCCACAAACGCGGCTACCCAACACCAAAGCTTCAAAGATTCTAGGCAGCTCCTCGTTGGGTGTTATTTGCGACTGGTCCGCCCGCACCCGGTTGAAACTGATGGAGTGAACGGTGCTTACCTCGCCGACTCCAAGTTTCTTACCTTGGGCCAGCAGAAAAGCAGCTAGTGCCTTCTCGGCCTCTGCTCGGTCTTGAACTAAAGCGATCCGCTGACCGTTAACTAGCATTTCATAACAGTTAGGGGCAGTAGCTACATAGCCTAGTCCCGCTATTGCTACTACCAAGGCGACCACGGCTAGTCCCAGCCCCCGTCGCCGCTCTGTAGGTAAAGCCTCAAGCCTTGACCACCACAGCCGGCAAAAGATCTTTAAAGCTGCTAATCTGCCGCCCAACCAGGTATACGCTGAAATCAGGCTCGAAAGGACCTTGGCCACAACGCCGCCTTTTCGTAGGCTAGCCAAACGGTGGCCCAACTTAGAAAACTGCATCTCCTCCCCCCTTTCTCCTCCCCAAAAACACATATTTCTGGCGGGGTCGGTAGTCCCCGCTCCCTAATAGTGCCCAACACTCAACCAATAGTCACTCGCAACCCAGCAACACTACTAGTTATCTCGCTTCCCGTATGAGCAAGCCGCTACAATATTTTTGTCCCCCTACTGAGCAACTTTTTTAACTTGCTTGCTGCCAATTCATTAATTGGTTTTAAGTTGCTGCCCCTTCGATAAAAAATATATGCTCCCCGGCGCGGATTGCACACAAAGGGCCTATTCGCCACTAATCACCAAAATCCTCCTAGAAATGTTGAAGCTGTCATCCCCGAAAGTCAGATTGAGCCATCGGGGTGGTGAGCTAAATACCGTTTAGCCTGTACGTAGAGGCCAGCCTCAATCCGCAGCTTCTGGATAGCGCATCCTAGCGCGTAAGGATGGTATAGATCACCCGAGGAAGCCCAAGCATTGGCGTGGCACCCACCGCCGCACCAGAAACGGGCCCAGCAATCCCGACAGCTAGGTTTGTTGCCTACGTGCGCCCTGCGAAATTCATCCACCAGTTCTGACCGCAGAATTCCCCTGGTCACATCCCCGAGCTTGAATCCTTCTTGCCCAACCAGCTGGTGGCAAGGGTAGATTTCCCCTTCAGGCGTCACCGCCAGATAATCGTAGCCAGCCCCGCAGCCAGTGATGCGCTTGGCTAGGCAAGGACCGTGTTCGAGATCCAAATTAAAATGATAAAAGGAAAAAGGCCGTCCTTGCTGCTCTCGCTCGGCTACCAGGAAAGCTAGCCGCTGGTATTGCTGAGCCAGCTCCGGTAAGTCTGTTGGCCGGAGAGCATAGTCAGGAGGCGCTGCTTCTGCATCTCCTCCTACCTCAGCCACCACCGGCTCCAAAGATATGTTTTTTAGCCCCAAATCATCGACGAGGTGCATGGCATCGGCGCAAAAATCTAAGTTGTACCGGGTGTAGGTACCACGAACCCAATAATCGACGTGGTTGCGAGACCTAGCTACCGCTTGAATCTTGGGAGATACCAGATGGTAGCTTCCGCCCTGGCCGCCTGGTCTAGGCCGCATCCGATCGTGAATCTTTGGCCTCCCGTCCAGGCTCATGATCAGCGACACTTGAGCCTGGTTAAGAAAAGAGAGCTTCTCGTCATCCAGCAACACCGCATTGGTGGTGAGGGTAAAGTGGATGCTTTTTCCGTGGCGTTGAGCTTGCTGCCGCCCATATCCAACTAGATCCTGGACCGTGGCAAAATTCATCAGCGGTTCGCCGCCAAAAAAGTCAACCTCCAGGCGGTCAAAGTCACCACTTTCGCGAATCAGCAGATCCAGAGCCGCCCGCCCTACCTCAACTGACATTAAAGCTGTACGGCGAGCTCCGCCGGGGTGCCCTTGACCAGCGAAACAGTAGCGGCAACGCAAGTTGCAGTCATGAGCCACGTTCAGGCATAACGCCTTCAATCCATTGGTAGGTATCAGTCCTTCGGGATAAGAAACAGGATGGGGCTGTAGGACCGCCGCTAGCTCTTCAGCGGCCGCCCTACATTGATCCGAAGGAATGCCACCTTTTTGCTCCCATGCGTCCAACATCGCCCAGGCATACTCATCCAGCACATGGACGGCGCCCCTGTTAGCATCCACCAATAAACGAAGGTCGTTGCAGGTAAAACGGTGCCAGTCGGCTGCCCACCTAATGGATTCTGGATCTGGCAGGGCAGTGGCGACAATGTCCCCAGTTTTATTTATTCTCGACACAGGGCAACATTCCTACTGTACAGGAGGTCTTACAGGCCGATTGACAGGATACCTGGCACCCCTTGCACCCTTGGCCCTGCTTGAAGCCGCCTTTAGCTACCGTGATAACGTGTTTGGAACTCACCGTCAAACTCCCCCCTCTGAGGTACTATTTGGTTCCTTCGCACCACCTGCGGCGCTCACTTGGCCAGCCCGCCAGCTCGGCTAAATACCTCGCGGGTGCGTGGCGTCTTGACCCACACCTGAGGCTGGCGGTTCAAGAACTTAAGCAACAAAGCCGCTGAGTAGGGCGCTAACATCAAAATACCAGCTAGTGGCAACAACAGCAACTCTGCTACCCCTAGCCATCGTTGAGCTAGGCCGACCAGGCCCTTGCCGGGTGGCGGCAACATAAAGGCTCGGAAGTAGAAATATAGGTAAAAGGTGAAGGCAAAATAGACCAGGGTAAAGATGCGTAGGGCTATAATGACTCCCCAGGGCAATGCCGGCACATGCAAGAGCCCACGAGCAAACACACCTCCTAAGGAGAGGGAGGCTATCACTGCCAACTGATAAAACAGCCATTCCCCTTCCCCCTTCCAGTACAGGTTATGCACCAGGGGACGCCGCCTATCCCACGGGTATTGTCCCGCCTCCCTGAACTTGGCCGTAACCTGGAGATGCCCACTGCCCCAGCGCAGGCGCTGCCGGAAATAGCCCATATAGGTTGCAGGGGTTTGTTCAGTACTCCAGTAGGGCATGTACTCGGGCCATGCGTCTGGGAATTCCAAAGCACTGCGTACCCCAAACTCTAAGTCCTCGGTAAGGGCATGATGATCAAAGCCACCAACCCTCTCCAAGAGCTGCCTGCGAGCGAAGAAGTTGGTTCCGCCCACAAAAGGCAGCTTGCGCATCAGCACCGGTAGGTACCAAGCATGAGAGATAGCCTGGTACAGGGCCACCACTTTATTGATGGCGCTTATGTAGTAATAGTTCCGAACTTGGAAAACTGGACCTTGCCAGATTTGTACCTCCGGGTTGGCCAGACTTCGCCAAGCTACCCATAGCAGAACCTGCTTTTCTGGACGGCTCTCAGCATCATAGAAGGCACAAATATCGCTCTGTTGGCTTACGAAGTCAA
Source organism: Clostridia bacterium (assembly GCA_014360065.1). Lineage (NCBI taxonomy): Bacteria > Bacillati > Bacillota > Clostridia > Clostridia bacterium. The sequence continues at coordinate 23,678 of JACIYF010000023.1, forward strand.
GTCCGTAGTTTAGGGCCCTCCCCTTGGTCGAGGGTACCTCATGCCCAAGTAGGGGTCCATGCAAGCGGCCCTCAAAATCGTAAGGAACGCTCACGTGAACAATTCTTGGGGCTGGCTTCCCTTCCACACCTTCCCGACCAAGGGCCGCCCGGGTTGACTCAACTACCTCCTGGGTGGTGGGATAAGGTTTGTCCTTACCCCTCATTTCCTTCTCATCAGTTATAACCACCAGTTCAAAGCGATCAGTTGGATACTCGAGCGCCGCCATATGACGAATGGTGCACTCGATGACATCAGCCTCTCCTTTAGCAGGTATTAAAATGGATATGTAAGGAAGGGGCTGTCCTTTGAGCCTAGCCAATTCCTCAACTTCCGCTATAGACAGGCACCGTCTGCGGCTCCAATGCTTCTTATAGGCTTCTCTCCGCCAGAATACATACCGACAGAAGAGAGCAAAAAAGACAAGGTAGAGCCCTACCGTGGCCAAATAAACGGTTTCTGCGGTATCCAAAGGTCATCCCGGCCTTTCCTCTCCGAACCTACTTACCTACCTACGGTTCCTTAGCTTTCGTTCGTTCTTTCTCTAGCCAGCCGTAATTTAGCTACTGCTTCAGCCAATATATAGAGACGATTTAGCCTATCGATCTGGTTCCCTCATCCTGAATCTCTGTGGATTCCTTAGCTGACTCTTCACCCCCTCCCTTTTCCTTGTCTTTATCCTTTTCTTCCCGGCCAAATCTAGCCATGCCTTCTGCTAACTCTCTAAGGCGGCGATCCACACGATCATGTATGGATCCAGGTGTAAAGGCCACTCGCCTGCCAGGATCGCCGGACACATCTATAATCTCGCCAGCAGGCAGCCCGGTCAGTAGGCTGATGCCTTCATCAATAGTGCTGACAGGATAGATGTGAAACTTTCCTTCTCGTACCGCTTGCACTACTTCTTCCCTGAGCATCAATTCGTCTACGTTTTGGGCGGGAATTATTACTCCCTGCGTGCCAGTTAGCCCTCGCAGTTTGCACACCCAGAAAAACCCCTCAATCTTCTCGTTAACACCGCCAATAGGTTGGATTTGTCCATGCTGATCCACAGAGCCGGTCACCGCTAAGTCTTGCCGGATCTCCACATTGGCCAAGGAGGAGAGTAAAGCATAGAGCTCGGCACTGGAGGCGCTATCTCCTTCAACTTCTTCATACAATTGTTCGAAGGTAATGCTGGCAGTCAGGGCAAGGGGTTTGTCCTGCCCATACTTGGCTCCCAAATAGCCGCTTAAAATCAATACCCCCTTGCTGTGAATGTTGCCGCTTAGCTTGATCTCCCGCTCAATATTGACTACTCCTTCTTCCCCCATGAAAGTCTTGGCAGTGATACGGGTGGGCTTACCGAAGGAGTAATCTCCCAAGTCGTACACAGCGATACCATTGACTTGGCCCACGGCTCGGCCCTGGGTATCGACGATGATCTTGCCTTGATTGATCATTTCCAAGATCTTATCCTCGATAAGGTTAGAACGGTAGATCTTCTGTTCAATAGCCAAATCCACATGGTGGCCGGCCACCAGCTCGGCTCCCTCTTGATCGGCTATGGCGCTAGCCTCATAGATGACCCCCACTACCTCATTGAAGCGAGCGGAAAGCTTGTCTTGTTTGCCAACCAAGCGAGAACTGTAGTCGATAACTTTGGCCACTGCCTCACGGTCAAAGTGCTTCAACTTCTCTCGGCGACAAAGCAAGCTTATAAAGGCAGCATACTTTTCTTCATTCTCCCGCGTGCGGGGCATTTCCACGTCAAAATCAGCTTTAACCTTAAAAAACTTACGGAAATCATCATCCAAGAAATACAGAAGATGGTAAAGATAGGTACTACCGATGAGAATGACCTTTACGTTTAAAGGTATCGGCTCCGGCTTTAGGCTAGTAGTGGGCACCGCCCGAAATTGGTCGGCCAAGTTTTCAATCCGAGCTTCTTGGTTTTTGAGAGCTCGCTTTAGGGCATCCCAGGCAAAATAGTTGGTCAAAACATCATAGGCTTGAAGGATTAGGTAGCCCCCGTTGGCGCGGTGAATGGCCCCGGGGCGGATCATGGTAAAGTCGGTAGTTAGAAAACCAAACTGCCCTGTGTATTCGGTGCCCCCAAACAAATTATAATAGGTAGGATTGGTCTCCATCACTACCGGAGCCCCTTCTGTGTCAGCATTATTAACTAATAGATTGACCTTGTAGCGAGCAAAGGAAGGTTCCGGCTGGAATTGGGCTAGCCAGGCTTGCCAGGGGCTGCCCTCGTGCTCTTCGGAACGTTTAAAGTCTTGGTGGTGCTCAACTACATCCCTTTCCAGCGCTTCAAAGTACTTGACTAGCTTGGGGAAGTCGCGGTACTTCTCCTGGAGGCGCTTGATAAAAGGGCTAACTGCAAAGCGAACTGCCCGTTCCTCGATTTCCTTTATCGACTGCTTAGCCTCTTTTTCCAGAATTTTGACCCTACGGGCAGCATCGTTGAGGTGGCTCTGGAGCTTTTCTCCCTTTTCTTTAATGGCGTCTCGTTCTTCCTCCGGAAGGGCATCAAATTCCTCCTGGCTGTATGGCTCCCCGTTCTCCTTGAGGGGAACTGTAGCATATCCTCCCTGGGTGCGCCTTAAGGAATAGCCTTCGGCTTCAGCCATTTCTTGCAGGTGGTTTAAAATCTCCGCCGATGCCTTCTGGAAGCGCTTCCAGATAGCATTGGTCTGCTCTTCGAAGTCCTCACTTTCCGTAGTCTTGGGAATCTCGGCCTTCAGGTCTTCGATCAAGTCCTCCATATCAGCCACAAGCTCAGAGCCCATACCGGCTGGAAGAGAAATCGCCATGGGTCGAGCAGGATCATCGAAATTGTACAGATAACAATAATCTCCGGGCCGCTGGCGCTGGGCAGCGAATTGCTCCACCAGAGCCTTGGTAAACGTAGTTTTACCAGTTCCCGGCAGACCGCTAACAAAAATATTATAACCAGGGCTGGCTACCCTCAGGCCAAATTCCAGAGCTTGGACGGCCCGATGTTGACCAATCACTCCGCCCGGCAAAGGCGGTACTTCTGCCGTGCTTTGAAAACCGAAACTTTGGGGATCGCATTGGCGTCGAAGCTTCTCCGGCGGTAGCTCAGCTACCATATCGACCAATGTCGACTCGGACATATGTACCTCCTCAAACCTCTAGGTTGCGCTGGGCGTAGAATCTTCAGAGGACGGTGTGCTCGTTTGGCCATTAGATCCGCCTCCAGATGATGGCGGAGGGGAGGGACTATCCTGGCTACCATCGGGTACCGGTGGTACCGGTGCCTCGCCCCCGATGCTTACATCCCCGCCATTGTCGGATGCTGGCGGCTTCGGACTCACCTGCTCTGACTGGGTTTCGGGCTTAGGGTTGGGCTTGGCTGGTTCTGCCGGATTAGGCTTGACGGGTACAGGCCGTTTGGATTCAGAGGATGTGCTGCTCCGGGGTCGACTGCTCCAAGTTGAGGGTGGCTGTAAGTCTTCCCGGACTATCTGTTGGCCGGACAGGCCATCATAGAATAAAGCATACGCTACCTCTTTGGCTTGCTTGGGATCTACGTACCAATAGCTGCCCCCGTTAATGGTCATGAAGTTGCCCGGCAGCGTTTGACTAACTATTTGCACTGAGCTAGCGCCAGCAGCAAACTTGCTCAAAGATAGCATTTCCCGTACAGTTAGATCAGTGTCTACAGCTTGAGCTATCTGAGGAATTAGTTTAGGTAGCTTTAACAGGGTGCTTGGACGCAATGATTGCCGAAGGATTGCAGCCAGGAACTTTTGCTGCCTCTCAGTCCTAGAAATGTCTCCTAAAGCATCGTGCCGAAAACGCACGTAGCCCAAGGCCTGTTCCCCATTGAGGTGTTGAGTACCTTGACGAAGATTTATAACCATATCCCCGGTATCATATTTCATGTCTTTCTCCACATCCAGAGTCACTCCACCTAAGGTATCAACGATCTTAACAAAATCTTCGAAGTTAACTAGAGCATACCGATCTACCGATACCCCGATCAGGTCTTGAACCATCTTCTTCAAGAGATCGACCTGACCAATAGATAAAGCCTCATTAATTTTGTGCCAACCGTGCCCAGGAATATTCACTCGGGTATCTCTGGGTATGGACAACATGGCCACGCGTTTGTTTTGGAAATCTAGCGAAGCCACAATGATAGTGTCAGCTCGGGCAAAGGTTTCTCCCGGCCGGGCATCATTGCCAAGCAGCAAAACATTGAGCCGATCTTTATTGATGGCGCTACCCTCAGAAGGAGTAGGCCCCTGGGGCCCAAGCAAGTAATCATGGTACAAGAGCCCGGCATAATAGCCGGCTGCACAAATAACAGCTATGCTCATAAGCATGAGCATAGCCTTTTTTAAAAAGGTGCCAATCGTTTTTCCTCGCACTCTTCCCTACCCCCGAGCAATCAGCCTCAACTGGTTTAGGCCAAATCCATTGTGTCAACCTGAAACTAGTCTATGCTTAGATACTTACCATATTTTCCAAACCTCGGGGCATCTAAACCTGGGTGCCGCTCCTCCATTATAACTAGACGGCACCGATCGTCAAGTACCTAGTGCAAGTTACACCTCATGGTATACGACGTCGTTTGTAGCCGAATGGTTCCGAAAAACCATCCTAGACCAATTCCGCCAAGCTCTGGGACAAGATTTCAAGCTCCTGAGCCATTTTACCTAGCTCCTGAACTGTAGCTGCCACTTCCTGAGCTGAGGAAGCTTGACTTTGAGTGACAGCACCAGTAGCTTCAAAATCCCTCAACATGTTCTCAATGGATTGCTCAATATCATTTAAAATCCTGGAAATTTGCTCTGCCGACCGGGCACTATTATCAGCTAGTTTCCTGACTTCATTCGCTACCACCGTAAACCCGCGGCCATGTTCGCCAGCACGAGCTGCCTCAATGGCAGCATTAAGGCCAAGCAGCTTAGTCTGGTCGGCTACGCTGCGGATAAAGGAAAGCACCGACCCGGTTTCCCTGAGGTGATTACGGGCTTGTCCAGCTTGATTGGATAGTTTTCGCCCGCTATCCGCTAATTCCTGTGCCCCCTCGGCCATTTGCGCAGCAAGCTGCGCTAATAGCTGGACGGTAAGATTCAGATTCTGGGCTAGGGACGCTAGAGCTCGAGCCTGCTCATGAATAGCGGTGATTACTTGCCCCTTGGAGTTAACGATAGCCATCATCAGCCGCGCAACTTCGGCATCAACTAATACCGCACCTTGCTGCTTGTGATCTCGGATTGACTTTCGTACCTCGTCGCTACCAGTTACCTCAATGATTAAATCTGGAGCCTGAGCACTAAGAAATGTGACTAAGTCTGTAAACGTAGGTATGCCCATTTCCCGGGCTAGGATCATTCCTGGAGCATCCTGGCGAACATCCACAACCCCGACCAGTGCAAAATCGGAAAGCCCTTGCAAAGCCCTTAAGAAAGCTGTTCCGCCCCGCCCAGCCCCGACAATGCCGACTTTGCGTGGCATAGTCCCACCTCTCCGTGGAAAACGTTTATGACTCTAGCTGTGGCTAGAAGAGAAGCGCTCGCCTGCTCCCATATACCAGCTGCCACCCAAATGATGGAAGGGAAGCACTGCCGATGCCTCCTTGAGGACTTCAGGATCGTCCCCTTGTTCTGGCAGGCCCTTCCAGGTATCATCAAACAGCTCCTCCTCCGCCGAGGCTGCCAAGACCTCGCCGACGAAGATGTCATGATCGCCGGCCCGAAATACATTGACGACGCCGCATTCAAGGTGACCAATGCACTCATCTATAAGGGGCGCCCTAACCTTGGCAGCCGAGGCCCGGCTAAGCCCGGCCAATTTGAATTTATCGGCATCTCGGCCTGAGACGCTACCACAGAGGTCTACTGCTTTCAACAAGGATCGGGGGGGAATATTAATTACGAACTCTTCGCTCCTACGAATCAGCTCGTCCGTAAAACGGCTTTCGGCCACCGCGATAGCCACCAAGGGTGGCCTCGAACTAACCGGCATATGCCAAGCTACTGTCATTACGTTGGCTTGGTCTTTATAAGCGCTAGTTACCAGAACCACCGGCCCATGGTTAATCAGCCGGTTGGCACGATTCACTGGGATCTCCCTTTTCATCAACACCCTACCTCTCTACGTCGTTCTCTAATTCAGCACTGGACACGATAATACCTTATCCTATCATGGGCGGTACTTTTATACCTTCCTCGGACCAACCTCGGAATGGTAGCTGCACGGCCCAATAGTATTGTTCATCGCCAACTATGTCTTCAAACCCTACCCTCCATTTTCGTCCTTTTACCCGTACATCTACGATTTGAGCCAGCAGAGCCTGGTGGCCGTAAAATCCCCGCCGACCCAGTTCCCGTACCGCAGCCAAACAAGCCAAATCGGCCTCCAAGGGGTCTACCCCCGCTCGACGACACCATTCCCGCAAGCGATACCCTCGCATACGCCTCACCAATAAAGAATATTCTTTCCGTTTGTTCACTTTTCCTGCTAACTGGAAGCCAATTTGGGGGGACAAAACGCCGAGAAGCAACCAGCAGATATTGGCCTGGCGGGAGAAAGGCCACGATAGGACTCCAGATGTTTGGCTCGTGGATAGCAAGTAGGCTAACTAAGACCTAAAAAGGCGGATTAGGTCGGCCATCGGCGCGATAAACTTCCCGGGCTTGACAGCGGGGGCATTCCATGTCTATGGCCCGCCCGCCTATACCATGGGGCTTTTCAAATTCGTACCCACAGGCGGCACATCGGAAGTGTCGCTTGGCTAAGCAATAAGTTCCGCCTTCGATGCGGATGGCTTTTCCTTCAATTAAGGCTCGGGCCACTTTGGCTCGGCCGGCTACTAAGACTCGCTGAAAGGTAGGTCTAGAAACCTGCATTCGCTCAGCACAATCCTCCTGTTCCAGGCCTTCCATGTCTTTCAGTCGGATAGCCTCCAATTCTTCAATGGTGAGGATCTCTTCTTCTAAGCTGCGCAAGGGAACCCCAGCTGGCTTAAAGACCGTAACCTCGGGAATAAACTCCACCCTTCTCAGCTTAGTTGGCCGTGGCATATTACCAACTCC
>JACIYF010000024.1:0-15092 GCA_014360065.1 Clostridia bacterium
TTACCGGAAGCAATGTAGTGGCAAAATGAGCGTTTTTGGTTCAAGGATTCTAGATATGGTGTGGGTTTCAGCCAGGTGAAGTGTCAAACTCAGGAGAAACCATGCGTGATCGGTTTACCAGATATGTTACTTATTTCCATCTAATACCTGGGAATTAACTGCTTTTACCCAGGGTGACAACAGGCGTTCTCTATTGACATTGGGATCAACGCCCTCAGCCATGAAGTAAATTATGAGCAGGAGAGGATCTTCGTCAATTCCGATAAACTTGAGTACACGAGTCATTATAACCGGCGCAATAGAGTAAAAAGACTCGGCCCAGCGCAAAGGAGTAAAACGAGCGCTTTTCTCCGGAGCCAGCAACCGCATGTGGTTAAGCAGCCGGTGGCTTACAACCACGGTCAGCATGGCCACCAGAACCAGAGATTCTACCACGGCAGGTGCCCCACTGGAGATCACATCCAACTGATAGAAGCGCTTTAGTTCCTTGAAAACCAGTTCGATACTCCAGCGCGCCCGGTAAAGGAGCGCCACATCCTCTGCTGAAAGCTGTTCCGGCGTGATGTTGGTGAGGTAGAAATGATACGTCTTGCTTTCCTCATCGAGCACTCCCACCAGGCGGAAGGTTTCTTTAACCTTCGGTGTGCCGCACGTGGGACGGCAGATCTCGAATGCCTCGTCTTTCTCGGTCTTCTTGACTTTGCCTTTGATGGAGACCTTCACCTCAACGTTGATTACCTCCCCTTTAAGGGGCTGTTGAAAAACAAGCCATAATTGTATTAAGCAAATAAACCATAATAAGACATTATTCTGTCAAGGGACAGTGAAAATGTCACCCTAAACCACATTAACTGGACTGAGAAAATGTCACCCTGCCATGGTTAGGGGTAGCCTAAAGCTACCCCACTTCAGGTGGACGCCAGCCCCCTGGATTGATGTGCTGGCGCTCATGCTTTCTAAAGTAGTCTTCCACCGGGTCATATTGGCGTTTAGGCAGCCCGTATTGGCGCCAGGGGTGGTCAGGTTTAGGCTTATGCCCTTTGGGCTTAGGTGGAGCCATTTCCTGCCTTTTCGGGGGCCTTTTAAAGGGGGAAAGCTCATACCTCTTTTGGTTATACTGGGCATCTATGGACCCATCCAGGTGGAGAAGGATTTCCACCCTGGCCTTTTGAGGCAGGGTGAGCATCTTTTCTTCCTCCGTGAGGCAGTAGGTTTCTCCCTGATAAGACAGAACCGACCCGGTGGCCACCCGGGTTTCCTTTGCGCAGATGATGGCCTCTAAGGCCTCCTTATCCGGGCTAGCAAGATAGGCCGGCTCGGGGTCTTCTGGCTCTACTTGAAAGCGGGCATTAAACCTCTCGATAAAGCCGGGCAAAAAGGCGTTAGCCTGGTTGAGGTCGGAAATACCCTGAACCCTTAGTTCCACCACCAGCCGGCTCTGCAGGGTCCCCCACAGCACTGGGGATGCCCCAGGGGCATTTTCCCTTGACAACCATAAGTCACTAGTGATATTCTATCACTAGTGACTAGGATCCATTACTAAGGAGGGTCAAGTATGTGTGGACCTGGAGGAAATTTTTACCGCCATGGTAGCCAATGTGATTGCCACGGGCCTGGGCTCCGCATGGGTGGCTTTATTGTCCCCTGCTTGCTACTGCTGCTAAGGGAGCAACCGGCTCACGGCTACGAATTGATGGAAAAGCTGGGTAACCTCCCTTTCCTGGAGGCCGTCCCTGATCCCGGGGTAGTCTACCGCCACCTACGTCGCTTGGAGGAAGAGGGCATGGTAGCGTCCCAGCTGGAACCAGGCAGCGGCGGGCCAGCACGCAAGGTTTACTCGCTGACGCCGGAAGGAGAAAGTTTCTTGCGAGCCTGGGCTGCCAGCATCCGCAACCGCAAGGCGGCGCTGGAGGGGTTCCTGGCGACCTTCGAACGATATTTCCCTGGAGAGAAAGGCGGCGCGTAAGGGAGAAGGGGCTAGCCAGCCACAGACCGCTTGCCGGGGCGTGGTTGGCCAAAAGACCATAAGCCAGAGGTGGCACAGTGAATGGATGTCTTTACTCTAACTTTGTATTTCCTGGCCACAGGATGTTGGTTGCTTTCGCTGGCTAGGGATAGGCAAAAGACCAAGAAGGCCATGAGGCTGGCCTGGAAGTCTTTCTCCAATATACTTCCCGACTTCAGCGTGGTTCTGGCCCTGATAGGAATCATGCTTACCTTTCTTGCTCCGAGCATGATCTCGGCGGTGCTGGGCCAGAGCAGTGGCCTCCTAGGAATGCTGCTCGCGTCGGTGGTTGGATCCATTACCCTCATTCCCGGCTTTGTTGCTTTTCCGTTGGCGAAGTCCTTACTAGATTACGGAGCTGGCGTTCCCCAGATTGCGGCCTTTGTCTCTACATTGATGATGGTAGGTTTTGTCACCGCCCCCATGGAGATTCGGTTTTTCAACAAGAGAGAGACTATTGTCCGCAATAGCCTCAGCTTTGCCTTTTCCTTCTTGGTGGCGGCTATTATGGGGGTGGTGATCGGTTGAAACAAGTACTGAAGACTTACCGCTATTTCATCGCGTTAGTGCTATTTGACCTGGTGGTGCTGGCGCTTTACCCGACACCGGGCTGACTATTTTCCGGAAAACCGGTTCTAACTTTTTGGAGATGTTAAGTGTCTTACCGCCTATTTTCATTCTCTTGGGACTGTTGGAAGTCTGGGTGCCTAGGGAAACCATCATCCGTTTCCTCGGGCAGGAGTCCGGGCTAGTGGGGATCTTGCTCTCCCTTTTCTTGGGCGCTGCTGCAGCCGGGCCTCTTTATGGCGCCTTCCCAGTAGCGGCTACCATGCTCAGGAAGGGGGCCAAGTTCTCCAATGTCATGGTTTTGTTGTATTCGTGGTCGACACTCAAACTTCCTATGTTTCTATTTGAAACTTCGGCCCTGGGGGCGCAGTTCTCGGTAACCCGGATGCTCATCAACATCCCGGGCGTTATAATTATGGCTTGGCTGACCAGCTGCCTGATTCCCTCCCCGGAGCAGGAAGCCATCTACCAAAAGCACTGTCTGGCTAACATAGCCTGAGCCGGAAAGAAAATCTTAACAGGAAATCTGAAGCAATGTTTAATGGTATCGAGGCCGGTGCCTGGCCTGGCAGGAAGCTTAAGTGTGCGTCTGCCCGAGGCTGCGTAAAAATGGCGGGCATTGTTCCAGGGCGCGCTCTCCCAGCCATACCTTGGCTGCGAAGGCTAAACATGTAGGTTCCCCGCATTGCCGGCAATTGTAACTGGACCGCGGCAAGGATTTGATAATATCGGGTATGCTGGGGCGCCGCCACAATTCGTAACTGGGTTCAATTTCCGATTGCCGGGCATAGGTTTGGTTGACAACCTGCTGTACCCAGTCAAGTATTTGATAGGCGTGAGTAGTGCTTCTGGCTTTGGCCAAAGTCAGCCGGTCGGGGTATAAGACGATGATAGAGCCTTCCTTCATCAGGGTCAGGTTGTCGGAGCCTTGGCTGTAAATGGCCCCGGGTAGAACGGCGTTGAGATAAGGAAGGAGAAAACCGATGTTGGCTGATAGTTGCGCCTTTAGGCGTACCTTGCCGCTATCTGCCCAACAAGGCTCAATGAAGGTCACGGTAATCTCATTTAGAAACATGGCGAGTCCGGCGCGGACCATGATGCCGTACATCTCGTCCAGGACATAGGCCACTTCTTCCGGGGCAATGTTCTTGAAGTTGAAGGAAACTACACCCACCTGCCTGTCTGGGTCGCAAGGCCCGTACACCTTCAGCCCTGCAATAGAAGCCAGACCCTCTAGCAACTGTTTGGTTAGGAGCTTTTCCTTTTGGCGGATGTTTTCTATTCCTACCTCTATAATATGAGCTACTGCTGCTCCCAACCCAACAAGGCCGACCACGTTCAGGGTTCCAGCTTCGTACCGGTCAGGGATAGTGTCAGGTTGGTATCAAGCAGGGATTCACTGCCTGTTCCCCCTTCCTTGAGCGGTTTGAGGTCGATTTCCGGGCTTATATAAAGCCCACCTGTTCCTTGAGGGCCCAGGAGACCCTTGTGGCCGGTGAAGGCAAGCAGATGTATTCCCAGCTCAGCCACGTCCAGAGGATAAACGCCTGCCGTCTGAGCGACATCGAGGAGAACGGGAATCTCAGCTTTACGGGCCATCCGGCTTACCTCCGCAAAGTTCCGGTCACGTTGGAAGCATGGGTCAGGGCTATGAGTCGAGTATTGGGTACTGCGCATAAGTGGTGTAAAAGGGCCCGCTAAGGCCCAAAAAAATGTCGCATAAGATCCAACGGGTTTTTCAGGCGCCCCTTAATTCCATTCATTCTTGACCAGCTTCAAGGTCTCGTGCGGGGGGACACGCCTTTTGCGGGTGCTTAGTGCACTCCTTGATCTTATCTTCGAGCCCTTCACGCACGGCGGCAATGGCGTAGCTGGAGAAGCCGAAGAAGGTCATCTTCATGACAATATGCGAGGCGGCAAAAACGGACGATCTGGCTACCTTCGATTCTACTGGCTCAGAGGACACACCAGGTCGCCTTACCAGCGCACCGCCAGCTCACCTGTCCCGCGTTTGCTGCTTCCGCAAGGCCTTCGCCCTACGCTCTGCCCTTTGGTAAAACCCCTCATGGGGGCCTACCATGAACACCAGGCAAACCCGTTCTTCCTCCAGCACTATGTAGGCCGCCCGGTAGGCCACTCCCTTGAGGGAGAATTCCAAGGTCCTGGCCCCCCGCAGGCTGCCTTTTAGCAGGTGCCCCTTATACGGGTCTTGCTTTAGTATCAGAAGTTCCTTGGTGGCCTTCTCGGTCAGCTCCCGCAGCCCAAGCAGGTCCTTCTCCGCGTTCCTGGTTAAGCGCAGTTCAAAGTGGCTACTCATTTAGGCGAATACCGTGCTCCCGGGCGTATTCTTCTACAGTCTTGGTGCACCCCTCTTTGTGCTCCCTGATGGCATGTTCGGCCAGAATATCGAAGGGGCTTACCGCCGGAGCCAGCCGCACCTGGTTATCCTTCGGCTCGTATTTGAGGAACACAGTGTCGCCAGTTTTCAGCCCCAGGGCCTGCCTTATGCTTTTGGGCAGGGTGACCCGGCCTTTATTGTCTATCCTTACGGCCACTTCATTTGTGTTGGCCATCCCATTGACCTCCTTTGTGGGAAAGTCCTACCCATCAGTTATTATAACCCACCTTCACCAGAATTTCCACCAGGACCTTCTCCTCCTCTGCAACACTTGCCGTACCTCTTCCACCAGCCGCCTATCCCTTTCCTAGGCGAATGAGCTGTTACCTGTTTGGCAACATGCTGAAAATGTTCGTATATATCGGGATCCTTCTTGTCACGGCAAACTGTTTCAATGTACTCCCTTATCGCTTGGTGTTTCCAGGCAGCCTCGATGCAGTAGCCAAAAAGATCGTACACGTTTTTGAAGTCGATTGCTTTCCGGCACACCAGCGCCCCTAGCAATTCGAAATATCCGAGGTACTCGTCTAAATCGATTTCGTCTAATTCACCTCGGGATCTGCCGTCCTTTAAAGAATTCCAAAATCGCTCTCCTCCGCCTCTTTCAATCTCACGGATGATCTTCCGACACTCATCCCTCGCAAAGAACCTCTCGTAAATATCCAAGACTATTCTTCTTGCTTCCCTATTGGAAACGCTTTTGCGCCTGCCAGCTCAAAATAGCCACAAGTGCAACCCTTATTGGAGCCCATAACTGCTCCCTGGTTTGGTTAGCTTGGTTGGACCTAGATAGGTAGCTAGAATATATCTCTGAGAAGGGAAAGCCCCGCAACCATTGCGGGGCTTAGCTTTTTTCGGAGGTGCGGGCCGGATTCGAACCGGCGAATGGCGGTTTTGCAGACCGCAGCGTTAGCCTCTTCGCCACCGCACCAATACGTTTCTCCTTGGTGGCTGTATTGTAGCACACTTGGTTCAGACCATCAATACCCCAGGCCCTGCCGTATCCCGGCTTTTCACCCTGCCTTGGCTTACGCTCGCTCCAGAAACCCTCGCGAGCCAAACTAGCGCTCGGTCCTCAAGCTCCGGCGGACTTCCCGGCAAATTCGACCTCCTGTCTCAGTTGCCGGCCTCGGGCATCCATGCCCTCGGGTCCGCCTCCGCTTTCGGCCTCGTTAAGTTTGGCTGCCGCTCGGGTTTAGTCGCTCGGCTTTCAAGCCAAAGCAAGCCTGCCCAGCGCAAACTGGAGATAACCCGGCTCAAGCCCTGCCGATCGGCGTCCGGAAAGGAAACGGCGGAACCCGTGTCCTGCGGTGGCCTGCCTACCTAGCCGCGATTCCCACCTTTTCCCAGTGGAGGCGGCCAACCCCATCTACTTTTAGGCCGGTGATGCCCTTCCGGGCTACGATGGAGCTCTTCCAGAGCACCAGCCCGGTACCCAGCCCCTGCTGCCCGAGCCATTGTTCCTTAGCCACGGGATCCAACAAACTTGCCGAGGCAGGAATAAAGTTGGCCGCGCCCCCATTTAGGTAAGCCTCGGGCTGGGGATAGATAGGCGCGCTGGGCACCAAGTAAAGATCATACTTCTGACTCGCCAATGCTTGTTGCCATTGCCGAGGAGGTATCGGCACCAGCTTGATCTGCACCCCTTGGGCCTGCCATTGCCGGGCCAGTTCATTGGCTAGATCTTCATCCCGCCCCTCCCGCCAAGCTAAAGTCAGGGTAGGCTTGATATACCCTTTAGCGGCCAGGAGATCTTTTAGGCTGGAAGGACCGGGCGAGGCGGACGGTGCCCCTCCGCTCGGCGGGGAAGTTGTCCCGGGCGGCTGTGGCTGAGCAGTACTAGGCTGAAGGACTTGGCCTGAGTGTTGGTTAAAACCCTTGCCCGGCTGCTGCCCCGACCCCGCTCCCGACCCCGAGCCGGCACCCGGCTGTCCAGACCCACCAGACGGCTGGGCCGGCGCCGGTGCCGGCAGCAGCGCTGGCGCCGGCAATCCAAGGCTAGCCCAAGGAATTAAATGCGTCTCCGGCTCCGCCGCCCCCTGGGTTTTTGCCGCCAAGGCTTGCCGATCAATGCTGCTTAGGAGTGCTATCCGCACCGCCAAGTCGTCTAAGAGCTTACGCTTGCCAATGAATAACTGGGTCACCGCCCTAGTAGGGTAAAACTGCACCGTCCTCCCGGAGGCAGCTGCTTGGCTCCGAAACTTGGCTGGCGCGTCCTGGACTACATCTATTTGTCCGGCTCGCCAGCTCAACCAAGCGTCTTCGCTGGAGAGCCCCACGCGTATTTCCAGCCGGTCAATACCCGGTGCCCCGCCAAAGTAGTCGGGATTGGCCCCCAGGTTGATTTCCTTTCCTCCAATCCATTCGGCCACCCGAAACGGCCCAGTGCCGATGGGGATGGCCGCCGGAGCAAAGTAGCTGCCTGGAGATCCAAAAATGGCTCCGCTGGCCTGAGCTGCTTCCACCGCCTCCCGGGCTACGATGCCAAGTCCCGGATCAGCTAGCTTGATAAGAAAGTTGGGGTCGGGCTGGCTTAAGGTTACGGTCAAATCATAATCGCCGTTGACGGAAATCCCGGCTACTGCCCCTGGGGCGCTGGCGGACCTGCGCTTGCCCCCGCTCGCGCCGGTCAACCCCGCCAACAGCTGCCCGGCAGGGAATTTTTGGGGATTGGCCAGGATCCTTTCCCAGCTGTACTTGACATCCTCCGCCTTCAGCTCCCGGCCGTTATGAAAGTGGACTCCTTGGCGAAGGTGGAAGGTATAGACTTTGCCATCGGCTGAAGCTGTCCACCGATCCGCCAGCCTGGCCACCACTTTTTGGTTGGCCGCATCGTAGCCAACTAAAGTATCAAACACCAGACCGGCTATCTGGTAGCCTACCTGATCTTGGATCTGGGCCGGGTCCAGAGTAGGAGGCTCTTGGGATACCAGCCAGCGCACTACCCGCAAGCCTTGGCCTTGGGATTCAGAGGCTGGAGATGGCATCGATGAGCTCTGAGAACTAGCCTGGCAGCCTCCTAAAGCTCCTGCGCTCAATACCAGAAGGAGCACAATCACCGCCAGTGGCGCTTTGCCTGCCCTGGTTAGCACCTTGCCGCAAAACCTCTCTTTGTCACTAGTTTGGGGTCATGCGAGCTAGCACTCAGCTTGGAAGCAACTAGAGCATCGCATGGGCCCCTCTCCATTATAAACCGGATGCTTCCGAAACATTTCCCATGCCGGAGCGCTGGCGCCGGCTCCGCATGGGCTCGCCAGCGATCCGTATGGCTCCCCCTCACCCTTCGGCGGGGTTCCCGGCCAATTCGACCTCCTGTCTCAAGAGGCCAGCCTCGGACGTCCTGTCCTCGGCCCCGCCTCCGGGCTCGGTCTCGCCGACGTCTCGCGAGGCTCGCCCAAAGTCGCCTTGCGCCAGCATCCTCGGCATTTTCATGCTTCTTTCGGATGCACCATAAACCGCGGCTCAGCCGGCTCGCCTACTTAATTTTTACCAAGTGGGGATTGGGGGTAATTCCCGGTATGCGGCCCCGCTTGGCAATGGGCTTGCCGGTCACTTCTTTTAAGTCCATGGTCATGTCGATGGGCGGCGCCGAAGAGATGTAACTTCCTACCCCAAAAGCCACCGCTCCCGCTTCCCGCAAGGCAGCGATTCGTTCCGGAGTCAACCCTCCCGAAACCATGATCTGCACATGCTGGTAGCCGGCCATATCCAGGCGAGCGCGCACCTCCCGCACCAAATCAGCGGTGACCCCACCCCGCTCCCCCGGGGTATCCAGCCTCACTCCCTGTAGCCTGGGCCCCAAGGCCTCAGCCACCCGTAAGGCTTCCTCAGCTTCATCCTTAAAGGTATCTATGAGTATGGTCCGAGGGGCCTCCGGAGGCATAAACCGGTCATAGGCAAGGGCCGCCTCCACCGTATCCCCCACTATTATCATTACCGTATGCGGGACGGTTCCCACCGGCCGCTGGCCGGCTAGCTTGGCGGCCAAGACGCAGGCAGCCCCGTCGGCCCCACCCACGATGGCAGCCCGCTCCATTACCGGCGCCACGGCCGGGTGTACGTGCCGGGCACCAAAGCAATAAACCTTGGCCTCCCCGGCCGCCCGTTTAGCCTCTCGGGCCGCGGTAGCCCATCCGCTGGCATGGGCCAGAAACCCCAAGATGGGGGTTTCAAAGAGGCCAAAATCGCCGTATTTGCCTTCGATGCGAAGCACCACTTCCTTGGTGGCAAACTCTTCTCCCTCAGGAACCGCCCAAATGGCCACGTCTTTGTCCCGCAAAAGCCAAAGCACCTCCGGAATCCCCGCCATTACGCCGTTCCGGCGGGCAAAGACCTCGGCCACCACCGGGGTATCGAGAAGCCCCAATCCACGCAGAATCTCATAAGTGCGCACAAAGTATAGGTCAGTAGTAGCGCCGCTGGCTATTTCCTCATGAGTTGCCGAAAAAAACCGCGACCCCGAATCGGCCTTAAGCGCCTCCACCTGCGCCAAAGTTGCTATTTCCTTGTTCTCCCGCTCTGCCAATTCGGCCACCCTCCGGGCAGAAAAGATTTAAATTATCATAGCTTATTCGTTATCTTTCCCTCAAAACCTGCTTCGGCACCACTAAAGTCCCTAGTTCGCCTCGGTCGGCAAAATAGCCGGCCAGCACTAAAGCTGGATGGGGAGGCGGCAGAGGTTCTTCGGGGCCGGCTATACATAGATCCAGCGGTAAAATTGGTAGTCCCGCAGCACTTTCCTTACGAAATCCCTGGTTTCAGCGAAGGGAATGCGGTCTATATTCCTCAAGCTCCCGTCCCAACGCTGAGTAGCCACCCATTCCTTCACCTTGGCGCTCCCGCCATTGTAAGCAGCCAGGACCATGGCCAAGTTACCATCAAACTCCTGGTGCAGGTAGGCTAGATACCAAGTGCCTACCTGGATGTTGTACACGGGATCATAGAGCTGTTTGGGCTCAAAGGGCAACCCTGCTTGCCTGGACACCCAGCGAGCCGTCTCCGGCATCACCTGCATCAGTCCTACGGCTCCCCGGGGGGAAGTGGCCTTAGGGTTAAAGCCGCTCTCCACCCTCACCACCGCCGCCACCAGCTGGGGGTCGAGGTTATAAGCCCGGGCATAATAGTAAATGGTCTCCTTGTGGGGGAAGGGATATATAGTCCGCCAAATCCACGGCGTGAAAAGCAACCATAGCCCTATCAAAACACCTAACCAAACCAAAGGCATCCACCTGGAAGCCGGACGCCGTCGCTTTTTTCCCATCAGCAACCTCCTATGGGGTTACTTTGCAGTTTATAATCTATCCAGTTCTAACCATATTACGCTAAGGGAATATATACAACCTGATCATGCCAAGTTGGAAATGCCAGGGCTCGTCCAAGAAAATTATTGGTTATAACCGCCGTACCCGGGAGCACAACCCATCCAAACCAAGCGAAAAGAAACAGGGGCAGGGCCGGTGGAAAACCAAAACGGCGCCCAGCAGGAACACGAGCATGGCAGAAACCTAAGCCGAAACCTAGCTGAAGTGACCTTGGACGTTTCCCGCTATGGCACCTGGCATCGCCAAACCTAGGCCAAAACCTAGCCCCGGTTGGCTCCGGGAATCTGCTTCCACAAGGCTAAAACCTGCTCCCTGGTGGCCTCGAGAGAGCAGGCAGTATTGATGACCCGGTCGGCTGCCTTTAGCTTTTCGTCAATGGGCATTTGCGCCTTGAGCCGCGCCTGGGCTTGTTCTAAAGTTAAGCCATCCCGCTCCATTAATCGCTTGATTTGGGTTTCTTCCGGCACATAGGTCACCCACACCTCATCTACCACCGAAGCCATGCCTACCTCCAGCAGCAAGGGAGCATCGATCACCGCCACGGCCAGGGAGTCGCGGTCGGCAATCTGCCGCAGGCGAGTAGCCACCTCTTCAATGATGCGGGGATGGGTAATGGCATTCAGGGTTCGGCGTGCTTCCGGGTTGGCAAAGATGTATTCCCCTAGGGCTGCCCGGTTCAAGGTGCCATCAGGATTGATGAATTCTTCCCCCAGCTTTTCGGCAATCTTTTTCAGGGCAGGGCGGCCCGGCTCCACCACCTGGCGAGCAATGGCGTCGGCATCAATGATCTCGGCACCCAAGTCTTTCAGCATGCCGGCCACCGTGCTCTTGCCGCTGGCAATGCCTCCAGTCAGTCCAATTATAAACATAAACCCACCTGCCTAAGTCTGAAACCTGATTATGCCTATTAAGATGAGCATCAGTCCAGGAAGATATTGCTGCCATGGAACTCCCCTAGCTTGCCCTAGCCTTCGACCCCAGGCCAGCCCCAGGCTCACCATCAACATCTGAAACCCAGGCACCAAGACCAGAAGCGGCCAGCCGCCTAACCCGGCAATGCCGGCCGCGAATCCGGCCCCAAAAGCGTCCAAGGAAAGGGCTAGGCCCAAAAGCAACGACTCTGGCCAACTGATGGCTCCAGAAGCGTCCATATCAGCCCGGTCAGGGTACCTGAGTACTTGGATGACGATCCGCAGGAAGCCAATCCGAACTTGCAGCCAGGGCTTAAACTCGCCAGCACCCTCAGCCAACCAGGAAATACCTAGGCCTGTGGCCGCTCGCTCAGGACCCGCCTGGGATCCCAAGTGGGAGCGCTGCTGTACCAGCACCCATATCCCCACCCCCACCAGGATTAGCCCGCCCAGCCGGGGTGCCAACCAAGCCGGCAACAGTCCGGCCGCTCCACCGCCCAAGGCTAAGGATGTCCCGATGACTGCCGTCGAAACTAATCCCATCCCCAGAAGCGAGAACCAAGGGACCAGTATTCGCCTCCACCCATAAGCTAGCCCGGTGGTTAACCCATCCAGGCTCAACGCTAAAGCCATGATCACCGCCGTACCTAGCTCCATCCCGTCTCCCCCCAAAGCCATTAGCGTCGCTAACTACTATATGTGCCCAGGGGAGAGGTCGTGCTTGCAAGTCTTGCCAGCAGCGACATCTAGGGGGCAACGGTTAGCTAAGAGCTTGCCAGGCCAAGCGGTTAGTTAGCAGTGGCTGGCTGGCAGCGCCTAGCTGGGGAGCTGGACGGTAGGCTTACTCCCAAGGAGCTAGCCGCTAGCGCCTAGCTGGGAGGTACCTGGCAATGCGGGCAGTAGAAGCTGCTGCGGCCGCCGATCTTGGTTCGGGTTATGGGCGCATGGCACCGAGGACAAGCTTCCCCTTCCCGGCCGTAGACCGATAAGTGATCCTGATGACTTCCCCTTTCCCCACGGCCGTTGACGTAATCCCGAAAGGTAGTCCCGCCATCCTCAATGCCCAAAACCAAAACCTGTCGCAGGCTTTGCAGCAGGTTCTCGATCTCCTCCAAAGCCAAAGATTCAGCTGTCCGGGTCGGATGGATGCCGGCAGCAAACAAAGCTTCGTCCGCATAGATATTGCCTACCCCGGCAATCAGGCCCTGGTCCAAAAGGGCAGTCTTTATGGGTCGCCGGCCGTTCTTGAGCTTAGCTCCTAGGGCTTCAGCGGTAAGCCGGGGGTCAAATGGTTCCCAGCCCAGCTTGGCCTCCAGTTTGCCTATTAGCGTTGTTTCGTCTCCATAGTAGATCTTGCCAAACCGCCGCGGGTCCACCAGCCGTAATTCCCCCTGGGGTCCGGCTTGGGAATCACCATGGTCGGCACCCGCACTCACCAATTGAGCCCAAAAGTGAGTGTGAGGCTCAATCGGGGCTGAATTCAACCCCGGCCAATAGGTAATCCTCCCGCTCATGCCCAAATGAAACACCAGCAGCTTGTCGTAAGTCAAGTACAGGAGCAGGTACTTCCCCCGCCTCCCCAGCTTGGCAATGACCCGCCCCGGCAGATCCTCGGCAAGTTCCTCGGCCGAGGCCCCCCGCAGCAAACTAGGCGTAATCGACTGAACCCGCCCAAAGGCTTTCCCGCAAATGTGTGGGGCCAGTGTCCTCTTTATGGTTTCCACCTCAGGCAATTCCGGCATAATCTCTAATCAAGCTCCTCGTCGGTAAGCTCGTTCAGCTGATACCAGTTGGGCCCGTACTTGAGTTCCACTTTTAGCGGCACCTCAAGCTCCACCGCCCCTTCCATGGCCGCTTTGGCCATCTTGGCTACCGCTTTGAGCTCCTTTTTCGGCACATCGAAGATCAGCTCGTCATGCACCTGCAGGATCATAGCCGCTTCCAGTTGCCTCTCCCGGAGCAGCCGGTCCACCCGCAACATGGCCAGCTTAATGATATCAGCTGCGCTCCCCTGAATGGGGGTATTCATGGCGGTGCGCTCACCAAAGCTGCGCACGGCCCGGTTGGCGCTGTAAAGGTCAGTGAGGTAGCGGCGGCGGTTGAGCAGAGTAGTAACGTAACCCACCTCTCGGGCCCGGGCAATGATCTGCTGGATGTATTCGGCTACCCGGGGGTAGCGGGCAAAATAACGGTCGATATATTCTTTGGCTTCCTCCCGGGAAATCCCCAGGTCCCGGGCCAAGCCGAAGTCGCTAATCCCGTAGACGATCCCGAAGTTAACCGCTTTGGCCCGGCGCCGCATTTCCGGGGTGACCTGGTCAAACGGCACTCCAAATACCTCAGAAGCGGTACGGGTATGGATATCCTGGCCTTCAAAAAAGGCAGCCCGTAAGTTTTCGTCCCCAGAAATGTGGGCCAGCACCCTGAGCTCAATCTGGGAGTAGTCAGCCGTCAAGATGACCCAATCTTCGGCCCGAGGGACAAAGACCTGGCGAATTTTCCGGCCTACTTCCAGCCGTACCGGTATGTTTTGCAGGTTGGGCTCGGTACTGCTCAGGCGCCCGGTGGCCGTAACCGCCTGGTTAAAGGTGGTGTAGAGCTTCCCGGTTTGAGGATCAATGAGCGGATACAGGCCATCCACGTAGGTGGATTTCAGCTTGGCCAGCTGGCGGTACTCGATGATCTTAGCGGCAATCTCGTGCTCGTGAGCCAGCTCCTCCAAGACTTCGGCGCTGGTGGAATACCTAGTCTTAGTCCGCTTTCCCGCCGGGAGCTTCAGCTTTTCGAATAATACCTGCCCCAGCTGCTTGGGGGAATTGATATTGAACTCGGTTCCAGCCAGCTCATAGATCTGGCGGCTTAAGGCCTCTAAATCCACCGCCAGGGCTTCGCCCATGACCTTTAGCCCCTCCCGGTCCACCCTTACCCCTTCCATCTCCATCCGGCCCAGCACCCAGGTGAGGGGAAGCTCCACCTCCTGGTACAGCTGATCCATATCAGCCAATCTAAGCTTTTGCTCCAGGACTTCGTGCAACCGCAAGATATAGTTGGAGCGCAAGGCGGCCCGCTGCCAAGGCAGTTCCGGCTCAGTAAAGGCTTCATCCAGGTGCTCCAATACCAGCTGGGAGAGATCATATTCCGTCTTAGTGGGATCCAAAAGGTAAGCGGCCAACATGGTATCTCCGCTCATTTTTATTTCCCCAACTCCAGCTTGGGCCAGGCAGACCTCGTGAGCTTTGGCATCATGGGCCAAGAGCCGGGCTGGCCTCAGCACCTCAAAAACCTCCCTCAATACCTGAGGCAAGTTGGGAAAGTCGCTGGCATTGACCCCAATGGTACCCAGATGGCTGGTAAACCCAAGGGCGACAATCCGGGCCCGCCGATAACTTTGGCCCTCCCAGATCAAGCTGAACCCCAGGTTGCGCTCACCCTTCAAGGCCTGCCATAGCCAGCGCTTGAGCTCACCCTCATCCTGAACCCGGTCCAGGTGGCGCTCCGTCTTGGCCGTGGAAAGCACTGCTCCGGTTTCCGGCTCAGATACTTCACCATCGGCCGGAGCCACCGCCCCATCCTGCATTTTTTTCAGCACTGCTTTGATCAAAGTACGAAACTCCAGCTGCCTGAAAACCTCCAGGAGCTTCGAGTAATCGGGTCCCTGGTAGCGGCAAACGTCCAGGTCGATGGTAATGGGGGCATCGCAAGCGATGGTGGCCAGCCCTCGACTCATATAGGCCAAATCCCGATAGCGCTCCAGGGCCGCCCGCACCCGAGCCGGTACCAGGGCTAGGTGCCTCAATACCCCATCCAAGCTGCCGTAGGTTTGAATGAGCTTGAGGGCAGTTTTCTCTCCGATGCCCGGGACCCCGGGGATGTTGTCGCTAACATCCCCA
>JACIYF010000024.1:15102-30538 GCA_014360065.1 Clostridia bacterium
GTCGATCAGCTGGGCCGGCTCAACCGCATATACCTGGCGCACCCGATCGAGATCATATACGTCTACCTCGCTGATGCCCTTACGGGTGATAAGACAACGGGTTTGAGGGGAGACCAGCTGCAGGGCATCCCGGTCGCCGGTGAGAATAATATTTTGCCAACCGCGGGCCTCCGCTTGGGTCACCAGGGTGCCGATCAGGTCGTCGGCCTCATAGCTTTCCAGCTCATAATAGGGGATGCGCATGGCCTCAAGAACTCGCTTGATTAAGTCGAACTGCGGGCGCAGCTCATCCGGGGTTTCCTGGCGGGTGGCCTTGTATTCGGCAAACTGGTGATGGCGGAAAGTTGTCCGCCCCTTGTCAAAGCAGCAAGCCACACAATCCGGCTTTTCTTCCTCCAGTATTTTAAAGAGCATGGTGGTAAAACCATAGGCGGCATTGGTGGTGGTGCCCACTCGGTTGCTAAGAAAGGGTAAGGCATAAAAGGCTCGATAGGCTAGGCTGTTGCCATCAATGACCAAAAACTTCTTGGCTTTATTGTTCAAACCCCATCACATTCCTATCCCTGTTTGGCTTTCTACCGTTAAGTGATCCCCACTGAGCGTTAGATTAGTTCCTAGCTTTTGGCTCAGCCTCCGGGTTTTCTCCAGGATGCGATCAGCATCGGGCCCGGTAGCCAACCTTGGTTGCGACTTGGGCAACACGACCGGCCAGATCTCAGCTTTCCACGTTTTGCCATGATCCCTAAACTTCACCTTGAGAAGAAAGCTTTCCTGGGTCTTTTGCTTTTGGTACTGATCCAGCACAAAATTCCCTAGGCTGTAAGCTATTAGCCCCCCCTTATAGTACTCTACCCCTTGCAAGGTATGGGGGTGGTGGCCAAGGACTAACCGTGCCCCGGCATCGATGATGCGGTGAGCCAAGCGCCGCTGCTCGGCGGTAGGGTAATCGGAATATTCAACTCCCCAGTGCAGGGAGACTACCACTAAGTCGCTGGCATACACCGCCTTGGATACGTCTTCTTCGATCATATCGATCTTAAGCGGAGCTACCCCGCAACGGTCCTCGGTAGCCGCCAAAGTGCGCTTAAACTTTTGGCTCCAGTATATATCAGCCATATCCGAGTAGGCAAGAAAGGCGATCCTTATGCCATTTACTTCCCTGATTACCGGCTGCCTGGCCTCAGCCAGGTTGCAGCCGCCCCCCACCAGGCTAATCCCTTGGGCTTTGACCAAATCAATGGTGTCATAAAAGGCCTGATCTAAATAGTCCAGGCTGTGATTGTTGGCGATAGAGAGCACATCAAAACCCACATCCTTTAATACCGGCCCTACCGCCGGATCGGCCCGAAACCAAATACCCTTGCCGGGAAGGCGGCTACCGCGGTCGGAGATGGGACATTCCAGGTTGCCAAAGGTTAAATCGGCATCCCTCAGCTGTTGACCGATCAGCATAAAGGGATAATCCACGCCGTACTCAGCCATGGCTTTGGCCACCTTACGGGCCAACACCACATCTCCCACTGCTACCAAGCTTAATTGGTCAGCAGGGGGAGGCGGGGCCGAGGAATCGGGGCTCGGACCGGGATTAGAGTCAAGGCTTGAGGACGATAGCCAGGAGGGTAACTTGGCGCCAACGTCGTTGATCCAGCTCCCCAAGGTGGGGAGGAGATTTAGGGAGCCGGCCCAAAAAGCCAAGCCGAAAAGGAGGCTAGCCAGCACTAGCCAGGCCAACAACTTGAGCAAACGGCGGGGGCGTCGAGTTGGGCGCAATTTGGCACCTCGCTTCCTTCGAAGGTAACCTATTACCAACCTGGGGGGCTGGCCCTTGGCTCCGTAACTTTGCCCGGAGCCCCCTAGGGCTTGTATTCACGCTTCAGCACTACTACCAGCTAGCGGCATGGGGTAACAGCTACCCGAATAAATAAAAAGTTCGGTATGCAGGCAGGAACTCCTGCTCGCCGAACTAAAGCCAATTGCCGGGCCCAGAGCCCACAAATCCCTTAGCCCAGCCTAGGAGCCGAACCCAATTCAGGCCTGACCCATAAACTGGCTTGGATTAACTTGTCTTTTGGTCGGCTTGGGGAGCGGTAGGGCCAGAGAGGTAGATCTCCATGCGCACATTATTGACCTGGCTGCACAGGAAATTAAAGTAGCGATACTGAGAAGAGAGCTGGTCCCGCACCTGGAGGAGCTGGTCCTGGATCTCAGCCTGGGCGCTTAAATCTTTGGCCTGCCTCTCTTTGCCGATCAAAATCGCTTCTTCCCGGCGCAATTCTTTCAAGCGCTCATAAGTCTGGGTAAAGGCACCGCTCAAGTCAGTGCGCTGCATTTTGGTATCGGAAATGGCACCAAGGCGGCTGGCCGACACCACCAATTGATCCCATTGGGGGAAGGGAATCGAGATAGCTACTACTGCGGTCTTAAGCTCCCCTCTCTTGCCTTCACTTATCCTCATGTTGCCGCCCTTTTGACTGACTTCACTCCTCAGCGCAGCCAAGCCCTGATCGTAATCATCTACTTCCAAGGCAAAAGCTAACTGCAAGGCTATTTTATGTTCGGGCACAGTCACCCCCACCGGCTTGGGCTCAGGCATACCCACGATTATTCCCCGGTCCGGAACCGGCGACACTGGCGGGTTAACCTCAGGCGAAGATTCTGGCGCGGGTATCAGCGGCAGTTGGTGGACAGGGCCATTGGGGGAGTCAGGGCTTTGGGGAGCCTTGGAATTGTCCAGCGCACCTGGCTTGACTTCCGGCAGCACCTCGGGATTACTAGTCTCGCCGGATCCCTCTCTCCCGCCCGGGCGGGGCTGATTACTGGCTTCGGGGCTGCCCCCGGCGCCGTTGCCCGGCTGCTCATCCCCTCCGCTAAAACCCATCCCCGGGAACCACTTCCACCCTACTAGGTTGTGGTTACGGCTCAAACCGTCGAGGCTACCGGCCAAATCTCCGATTCTATCTCCCAAGCTGGCCAAAAGTCCCAGGGCGTGGTGGCGGGCCCCAACTGCTGGTCCCACCAGGGCGCCGATGAGGAGGCAGGAAGCTAGGGCCAGGGCCAAAGCCCGGCGCGATCCCTGGGTAATTGGCCGACGCCAAAAGGGCTCCTTGGCAGCGTGGATCAGTTTGCGGTGCAAAGTAGAAGGGAAATCGGGAGGCGGAGAAACCGGGGGCAGGGAACGCAGAAGCTCGAGCATTTCAGCCCAATCTTTGAACTCTTGCCGGCAAAGCAAGCAATGGTTCAGGTGCTGTTCCAGCGCCGATTGATCCTCTTCGGCCAGGACCCCATCCAAGTAGGGGGAAAACAGCTCTCGAGCCTCAACGCAGTCCACCCCGCACCCTCCCTTCACCCCTTGGACGAAATCGTGCCTGGTTTTGTTCCCGGAGGTTAAGGATCCGGTCCTTTAGGATTTGCCTGGCCCGACTGAGCCTCGATTTTACCGTCCCCATGGAACATCCTAACCGGGCAGCTATTTCCTCGTAGCTCAGGTTTTCAAACTCGCGCATCACCAGCACTAGCCGGTAATCGGGATTGAGGTGGCAGATTAGATCCTCGATTTCTTGACCCAGCTCCTTTTTTTCATAGATGGCTTCGGGAGACGGGTTTTGGGCCGAGGCCACTTCCGTCTCGGCCTCAAGCGCATAGCCTTCCTTCCCCGGCTGCTCCAAGGGAAGCAACCTCACCTTGGTGCGGCGACGAAGCTCATCCCGGCAGGTGTTGCTGACGATGTGGTAAAGCCAGGTAATAAAAGAACACTCGCCCCGAAACTGGGCGAACTTCCTGAAAGCCTTGATCAGCGCTTCCTGGGCCATATCCTCGGCATCTTCATGGTTGCCCATAAACCGGTAGGCTAGGTTATAAACCTGGGGGATGTACTGCTGGATGAGCTTCTCAAAGGCTTCCACGTTGCCCTTGCGCGCTTTAGCTATCAAGGCATCGTCAGGTATCAAGTGAAAGCCTCCTCCGTAAACCAGTTGCTTCCAGCTAGGATGCGGTTCCTCCGCTCCGCCCAGCCCTCAATTCGGCCAACCACCAAGGGGGCACCGCCCGGTCAGGCATGTGGCTTGGCCACATGGGGCATTCACTAATCTTACCAGGTTGAAATTCGACAGGAAAAACTTTCTTCCTGCTAAAGTCCCCTCCACCCCTCGGGCCGGAATGCCCCTCCAGCAGCAATGACCTGATCTAGACGCTTCAGCAATTCAGCTTGGGCCCGCCCATCCTTTTTTAAGGTGGCTCCCAGAAGGAGATAATTGGAGGCATGGTTGGTACGGAAAATGCAGTTGGTAAGCGATAGACCTGCTATTAACAATCGGAGCTCCCGGGCTATTTCTAAAGGCCCAGGCACCTGAAACTCTCCCCGTTCCACCCGGCGGGCCAAGGGGGTGTCGGGAGGCACCATCAGGGTCAGGGCGCCCAGGTAAGGAGGATCCATTTGGTTTAGGACCTTGGCGGTTTCGCGGGCGTGCTCCTCCCAACGGTCGCGCCCGCCCAGCCCCAGGATAATGGTAACCGAGAGGTCGATGCCGGCCTCCTTGGCCTTTCTGGCCGCCTCCACCATGTCAGCTGGGGTGGCCCCCTTATGCATCTGCCGCAAAATGGCCTCGCTCCCGCTTTCCAAGCCCAAATAGAGCATAGTCAGGCCCGCCTGGCGCAGGGCCCGCAGTTCTTCCGGGGACTTCTTTATAATATCCTTGGGCCCAGCATAAGCCGTAATTCTTTCCATCCAGGGAAAGCGCTGATAAATCTTCGCCATCACCTGAAGCAGGAAATCAGAATCAGCGGCCAAGGCATCGCCATCAGCTAGAAATACCCGCCGGAAGCCGTGAGCATAGGGAGCAAACTCTTCCAGATCCTGCTCCACTTCTTCCAGGCTCCTCACCCGAAAGCGCTTGGTGCGGTACATGGTGCAGAAGGAACAAGCGTTGTGGGAGCAGCCAATGGTAGCTTGTATAATCAGGCTTTCCGCCTCGCTGGGCGGCCGCCATAAAGGCATATCATAACCCATGCTTAACCCTCCCCGCTCAGATTTTTATAGCTTAAAGCATAGCACAAGTACGAATGCTCCTCAAAGCTCTGCCTGCGGTTGGCTATTCATGCGGCTACCAATAATGCTAAAATGGTTGCATGGGCGGTCCGGCTGGGAGGAAGCTGGTTCCTTGAGGAGAGGAGGAGAAGGTAATGGCTGCAGGAACTTTAAGTACCCGGATCACCGAGATGCTAGGCATCCGCTATCCCATCATCCAGGGCGGCATGCAGTGGCTTTCTAACGCCCGCTTCGCCGCCGAGGTGTCCAACGCCGGCGGCTTGGGCATGATTACGGCCGCCAGCCATGCTAGCCGGGAGAGCCTAAGAAACGAGATCCGGGCCGCCAAGGATCTCACCGATAAACCCTTTGGAGTCAACATTTCCATGCTCCCGGAGATCACCTCGGGCGACATGACCTGGGATTACGTGGAGACAGTGATAGAAGAGCAGGTGCCGGTAGTGGAAACTTCCGGACGCAGCCCGGAACCTTATATCGGCGCCTTGCGCCAAGCCGGCATCAGGGTCATCCACAAGGTGCCAGCGGTGCGCTATGCCAAAAAAGCAGAAGCTTTAGGGGTAGATGCGGTGACCATCGTGGGCTTCGAGTGCGGCGGCCATCCTGGCATGGATGATGTAACCACCCTGATCTTGGTGCCGCGGGCCGCCGAGTCCCTTTCCATCCCGGTCATCGCCGGAGGAGGGATAGCCGATGCCCGGGGGCTAGTGGCCGCCCTAGCCTTGGGTGCCGAAGGGGTGGTGATGGGTACCCGCTTCGTGGCCACCAAGGAGTGCATCGCCCACCCCCATTTCAAAGAATGGATGGTCAAGGCCCAGGAAACCGACACCATCATGATCCTCCGTTCCATCAGAAACGCCATGCGAGTGGCCAAGAACGCCGCCGCCCAGAGGGCACTGGAAATGGAAGAGCAGGGCGCCTCTTTGCCAGAGCTGTTAACCGTAGTGGGTGGACAAATCGGCCGGAAGGCCTTGTTTGAGGGTGATCTGGAAGGCGGCACCTTTGCCATCGGTCAAGCCATCGGGCTCATCCATGAAATTAAGTCGGTAAGGGAAGTAATCGAGGACATGGTGCAAGAGGCCGAAGTAATTTACCGGCGCTTGGGTCAGTGCTTGGCTTGACCTGGTAATTAGATTAGGA
The DNA here is from genome assembly GCA_014360065.1 of Clostridia bacterium. Lineage (NCBI taxonomy): Bacteria > Bacillati > Bacillota > Clostridia > Clostridia bacterium. The sequence continues at coordinate 21,284 of JACIYF010000024.1, forward strand.
ACTTGGGGGCCAGATGCCGCAACCAATCAAGAGGGGAGGAAAAAGCCTCATTATGGCGTTAAATGCCGGTCCTCTTCGAGCCGCCTTGAGCTTCCTTGTCCGCATACATCCTGGCATCAGCCACTGCAAGCAGCGTATTTAAGTCTTTTCCGTCCGCCGGAAACCGCGCCAGCCCCACCGATAGGCTCAAGGGTATCTCCAGGCCGGAAAAGCGTATCGCTTTCAGATGTTTCTCGAGCCGGGCCCGGAGAGTTTCCAGGCGCGGCCCTTTGTCCGGGAAGAGAATGACAAATTCGTCGCCCCCGTAGCGGCTCACCAGGTCCCCCTCCCGGACGCTTTTCTGGATGGCCTGCGCTGCCCATTTCAGCGCTTCGTCCCCGCACTGGTGCCCCGAGGTGTCATTGATTTCCTTCATTTTGTCCAGGTCTAGAATGGCCAGCGCCGGATTGCACTTCCCTTCCTGGGCCTCCTTCAGCGCTCGCTCCGCTTTGGCGAAAAAGGCCCGCCGGTTGTACAGCCCAGTAAGCGGGTCGCTCTCAGCTTCGCGCCGGTACTGGCGCGAGTCCCGGGCCAGTTTCACAACCATCAGAAGCAACGAGTAAAGAACCAAAGCAGTACCGATGTTGGAAAGAATAAGTTCACTCACTATTCTTTTCAGCAAAGGAGAGAGACGAAAAAACTCCCCCAGAAGGTCCAAGGAGATACCGGCTAGCACTAACGGCAGGCCGATTAAAAGCAGAACCCCGCTTGCTCTGACTTTCAGTTGAGAAGTACGGATAAGCCGTGCCAGCCAGACGAGTGCCAGAAGGTAAATAAGACCCTTGCTCCCCTTGCAGATCACGCGCAGCCAGTCAACGAGGTAGACTCTTTCCAGGCTCATCCCCTCTTACCCTGCTGCCCTATTGGCGGCTACGGCTTTTCTAAAAGCCACCAATTACTGGCGCAGGCGTATGTACTTTCCCGGCAACACACGCCCAAAGCATTGACGGGACCCGGCGGGTTAAAGGCGCATAACTTTGTGGTTCTGTGAAGCCTCGTTCCCAATGCGGCTATTAGATGTCCATCTCCGCAGTAACTTCGCTTGAGCGTAACACTGCACCGTTGATTAGGGAACCGAGGGTTCGGACCGCGGAATAAGCCTCAGAGTGCTATGAGTCAGAAACCCGTTGCTGGGTTGGCGCACTCGGGCCTTTTTCTTCCCAGGTCTCTTTAAGGGAAGCTTCAGCGTAGGCAAAAAGCTCCTCCCCGTCTTTCCCGTTGTCGGGGTAGACCGCAATTCCGTAGCTCCACGTCCCGGGGAGGAGACCCTCCTGTTTTGTTATTACCACCTGTGCGCCTTCTTTCCCTGTAAGTGGGAGAACCAGCGCCAGCGTGTTGCTGCTGAGCTCTATGACGGTGTCTATTTCGCGCAAGTGCCGCCGCGCCTGCCTGGCACATTCGCCTATTTTCCCCTTGCCCAACCTTTCAGACCTGGCCAGGACCAGAGCTACCTTCAGTCTGCCCCTTCTCGCCCGGTTGATCTCGTTTCTGAGCACTTTATGGAGCAGCTCCGTAGGGCTAACCTCTCCCCTGGCGCCCGGGCCTATCAGCTTTTCTACACGGCGCACCAGATGCTCTACCGAGTAAGGCTTGCAGAGGTACTCCACCGCTCCCAATTCTACAGCCCGCCTGACCACAGAGACGTTGCTTTCGACCGTCACCACCATGACCGGTACATATCGGTACTCGGGAAGTCCCTTAAGGTTTTCTAGCACAGCCAGGCCGTCCATTCCCGCAAGGCGGATGTCGAGGATGACCAGGTCGTACGGTTCTCCTTTTCCCCTGGCCTTAGCTAGCGCCTCTTGGCCGCTGGCAGCTTCGTCCACCAAATAGCCTTTCTCCTCCAATGCTCTCCTGCACGAAAACCTGGCGAGGGCCGAGTCTTCTACCAGCAAAATGCTCTTTTCCGGGAAGGCTAGCAAGGGTTTTGCCCCCTTCGAGATCGGCTTTCGGTCCCGGAATCTGGCCCGGGGTTTATCAAGCTCTTCTCTCCTGCATGCTTGGAGACAAAGGCCGAACTGAGATACTGCCCCAGCCTCTGGGGTTTCGGGGCTGCCGCATCGATATCTCTCCGGCTCAGCCAGTTACGTTATCCGTATTCGACACAAGCTGCCAGTTTCCTCCAAGGTAACGCACCTTGAGCGTACGGGATGGTCAGCTGACATGAATGTCCCCGGGCTCCAGCGTGGCCATTGATATGTTCACGATTACCGTTTTGACTACTCCCGCCTCACCATGCCCCAGAGCTTCAAGAAGTTCTTGCGCTTGACAGCAGTTTATATCAGGTGGCTGAGAAACTGTTCTTACCTCCCATACCGGGAAGCATATCGATACACGGTGATCAAATTGGCAGCTCGGACGCCATCATCCAGGATGCCGGCCGAGCTCCCAAAGATGTAGCCTCCGCCCCGGCCGGCCATGCTTAGAAGCCCCCGTACCTGGTCCTCAAGCTCCTCGGCCCGGCGGGGGCTGGCCAGCCATTGGTAATCCAAATTGCCCATTAAACAGATCCTCCGGCCATACTCGGCCCAAAGCTGGCCCAAATCCATACCCGCCGATGCCTCCAAACCGTGAAGGCCAGAAAAGCCTGCCTCCACCAGGTCCGGGAGAATAGCCCGAATATCGCCATCACTATGAAAAAAGATGGGTAAGCTGGGATCGTCCCTGCGAAGCTCTTCCACCATGAACCTGAGCCAAGGCCAAAATACCTCCCGCCAAAGGGCGGGGCGGATATAGGTACCGGAATTGTAAGCCACATCGTCGCCGATGATTATGCCGTGGACCCCGGCTTCTAAGTACCGTCGGGCCGCTTCCAGCCCCGCCCGGGCGAACTTGGGTACCAACTCGAAAACCGCCTGGTCCCGGGTGGCTACTCTTAAGAGGAAATCCATCAGCTCATAATGCCTGGCAGTGCCCTGAAAAGGACCGTCCACTACTGCCCAGAGGAAAAAGTCAGTATGGGTGCGCCACCATCCTACTTCATCGGGCAAGATGGGGGCCGGTGCCGGCCCGCCGCCAGCCGGGGTCACGAAAGCGAGGAAGTCCATTTCCAAAAGCTCCAGCACCTGAGCCCGCTCCTCCCGGCTCACCGGTGCCCAACGCGCCTCCCCTTCTCCCTCCGACCCCTGGTTCAGTCCAGCCGGTAGCAAGGGTCCGCCTTCTTTCTCCATCCTCGGCTCCACCCCCAGCTCCTGCTGTAAGGCTCGAATTAGGCCGTCGGTGAGCTGCCACTCCCCCTTGGGGACCCGATCAACTGGCTCGTGATTAATAGCTTTGAACACTCGCTGGGCCCTGGTCACGCCAACCATCCTCTTTTATCAACTGCTCTGGACGGAAATGAAAGCTCAGAAATGAAGGTATCGTTGAAGCTGGGCACCAGCATCAACTCCAGATACTGGTCCTCCCTGGCAATCTGCTCAGCCCGGCGGCGCTCAGCCTGGGAGATTAAAAGCAGCCGAGCCCCGGTACCAGCAGCATTACCCACCTGACGGAAGCGCTCCCGGGGCAAGTCAGGAAGCATGCCAATGGCGATGGCGCTCTCCAAGCGGAGGTGGGTGCCAAAGGCTCCAGCTACAATTACCTTGCTTATGCTATCCGGGCCTAAGCCTGCCGCCTCCAACAAAAGCTTGGTCCCGGCAGCAATAGCCGCTTTGGCCAACTGAATTTCATTGATGTCCTTTTGGGTGATGACCAGGTCGTGGCCGGTACCGCTCTCCTCCCGCGGAACCAGCACAAATTCCCAAGGTTCACCAGAGCTGGGCCGTCGCACCCGGGGATGGTCGGGCCGGAGCCGGCCCCTACCATCGACGACGCCGTGGCGATAAAACTCCGCCACCGCATCAAGGATGCCTGAGCCGCAAATGCCCAGTGGCGGGGCATTTCCCACCGTCCAATAATTGACTTTTATGCCAGCTTCGGCCAGCTCCACCTTCTCGATGGCGCCTGTCACCGCCCGCATACCATAACGAATATGGGCTCCCTCAAAGGCAGGGCCAGAAGCGCAGGAGCAGGACATCATCTGGCCCCTCCAAGCCAAGACGATTTCAGTATTGGTGCCGATGTCCAGGCCCAAAACCACCGGATCCGAGCTTGACTTGCCTATCCGGCTCCCTAGCACCATGGCCACATGATCGGCCCCCACAAACCCGGCCACATTGGGGGCCAGGTAGACATAGGCCCCGGGGGCCAGCTTAAGCCCCAGCTCCCTAGCCTTCACCTCCACCGGCGCGCTCACCGAGGGCACATAGGGGGCCCGAGCTAGTTGCGCCACTGGCAGGCCCAGCAACAAGTGGTGCATGGCGGTATTGCCCACGATGACTGCTTCGGCGATGTCGGCCCGAGAAAGGCTGATGCCAGCTCCAAGCTGAGTCTTAGCTTCCTGCAGGAGATCATCCACTAGGCTATTTAACCCGGTAATTATGGCTTGGCGAATCTCGTGATATTTTTCCGCTCCCTCCAAGGCGTAGGCCAAGCGGGCCATCACGTCTTCCCCATAGGCAATCTGGGGATTCATGATACCAGAAGCCGCAAGAGTTTGGCCCGTCTCCATGTCCACCAAAAAGCCCGCTACCTTGGTGGTGCCTAAATCCACCGCCAATCCCAGCACTGGAGCCGCATCAGCTGAACCGGGCAGCTTCACCCCCACGAGCTCACCCTGGCGGACCAGGGCCCACCCGGGCCCGTCCGCGGCCAAAGGTTCAATATTAGCCATAGCCACCAGGTCGATTCTAGGCTCTTCCAGGGCCTGCCTCACCTGCTCCAGCACTGGCACCGGGTATTCCAAGGTGGTTTTGATAAATTCCATTGGGTAACGGCGCAAAGGCGGGTCCAGCTCCACCTCCACCGCTTCCCCTTCCACCTGCAGCTTCTGAACCCCGGTTAGCGACTCCGGGGGTATGGCCACCTTGATGCGCCCAGGGCCGGCAACGGTCGCCTGACAAGCCAGCCGATAGCCCTGCTCCAGCTCTTTTGGGCTGAGCAACCGGCGCTCACTATCGTTGGGCGGTGAAAGCCGTGCCCGGCCCTCCTCCACCGCCCCGGCAGCACCTGCCGACTGGTTTTTCCCATCCTCCTCTACCCGGACCCGGCAGCGGCCACACCGGCCCCTGCCCCCACAAGGGGCGGTCACCCCGCCAGTTCCTAGCCCCAAGCCTAAATCCCGGACTACCTCGAGCAAGCTTTGCCCGATTTTGGCCTCCACCCTCCGGCCTACTGGCTCCAAATCAACTGTCACAGTCGCTTTCTCCGTCATCTTGACGCCACCTCTCCCCCACCTGGCCAAGCTGTAGCTGGCCGCCGGCCGGAACGTTTGGGCACCGGTTGCCCTAACATCCAGCTCTTTAACGGGCAGATTGAGACTATTGGTAATGCTCGCTATAGTAATACTATAACTTTGGTGCCAATTCCTTTTCTGCTCCCGATTCTGTCTCCCTGGCCCCCGTCGGCCATCGGCCAGCTTTGCCTTGCACCTTAGGTGAGCAAAGAACACCGGGTAACTCCGGGCTTGGCTCTTGGCGGATAAATACTTTCTGCTGAAATAGGTCTCAAAAGCTTCTCGTTCGGACAGGTGGCAATCGCATTGGCAAGACTAAGGCTGCCGGAAACTGCATGGGTGCCGGTGCTGCTTTGCCTCCCTACTTGCGGAGCCTCAAAGCTAGCTGCCTCTCCTCTCTTCATTCACCCAATGAACCAGGCTTCTCTGTTCACCCGTCTCGGGGCCGGAGCCAGCGGCATGCACTGTTTTGGAGGCCTGATCCAGCTCCATTCCCAGGGCAATGAGGGCGGACATGGCCAAAGTCCCGGTGCGCCCGATGCCGGCACCGCAATGGATGAGGATCGATTGGCCGGATTTTAAACCATCGGCGATGGAGTGAGCCAATTTCAAGAAACCCTGCCTATCCTCGGGAACACCAAAATCGGGAATGGGAAACTGTTCCCAGGAGTAAGCCTCCCGGAACCGCCCCTCCTGGATGGCGGCCCAGTATTCTGGAGCTTTGCGCTTAATTTCGTCTTCCGACGCTAAGCAGACTATACGTTGAATGCCGCTTGCTACCAAAGCTTTTTCGGCTTCGGCTATCGGTTCAAACCGGCCCGGCATGCGGGAAAGGAAAAGCTTCCCATCTACAAAGTCTGGCAAAGTCACCGGCCGCAACCCAAAGTTCAAAAAGTCGCCCACCAACATCCCTCCGTCAAGAAGTTTCTGCCTGAGCCTCAGGGGCTTGGAACTGCGGGCATACCCGGTCTAGCTTCTGGACCGGAGCTGCAAACAAAAGCACCGAATCGCCAGGCTGCAGTATAGTATCCCCGTGCGGCACCATCATGTGCTGGTCCCGGATCACTGCTACCTAAGCCGCCAATGATGCCCACAGCCAAGGCCAACGTTACCAGAATCAAGCCCTCTTCAATAGGGTGGCCTTCAGCTATGCTCTTTCCGTGAACCACGTGCCAAAAACCTCCTTAAGCGTCCAAGCAATACGGCTGGTCAGAGCTAAATTGTGGCCCTAAATCATAAGTATAGCACTGGCTGCAAATAAGACCCAGCCAAGCCGCCCCCTTAAGGTTTCAAAGTCAAGGCCTATGGGAGCAATTTGAAGCCGCGGGAGCGCCTTTGAAAGAGCAACAACAATAGGCAAATAGACAGGCTATGGGGGCGGAAGGATTCTTGGCAAATAGGTGGAATATAACCCTTATAATAAGAGAGAGGGATTAGCCCCGGCAGGATAGGAGGATGGCAGGGCTAGCTGTTACCGAAAACGCCTGCAATATCTCATCCTCGCAGGACGGCAGGGAGGTAGGTCAAGGTGCCCATCACCGAGATATTGTCCCGCAATGCGCGGATGTACCCCCATGAGACCAGCTTAATTGAGCGCGATCCGGCTATAGGACGCCGGAGGGAAATAACTTGGCTAGAATTTGAAACCATGGCCAACCGGTTGGCTTGGGCCTTGATGGCCCGGGGCGTTAAGCCGGGGGACAGGGTAGCGCTTCTGATGATGAATTGTCTAGAATGGCTCCCAATCTACTTTGGCATTCTTAAGACCGGGGCTTTGGCCGTGCCTTTGAACTTCCGGTTCACTGCCGAAGAGATCAAGAAATGTATCGATACTGCCGAAGCCAAGGTGCTCATTTATGGACCAGAATTCCAGGAGAGAATAGGGCAGATCAGCAGCCAACTGCCCAGCCTGGAGTGCATGATTTTTGTAGGGGAAAGCCCGGATGGCCCTGCCGAAGCCTTCTTTGAAGTAATAGAACGAGCTCCCAGTCACGACCTGGGCATAGCTATTCGGGATGAGGATGATGCTGCCCTTTACTTTACTTCCGGGACTACTGGGACCCCGAAACCGATCATCTTGACCCACGCCAACCTGGTGTCGGCTTGTATAACCGAAAACCGCCACCATCTCCAACAGCATGATGACAATTTCCTCTGCATCCCCCCGCTCTACCACACTGGGGCTAAGATGCACTGGTTCGGAAGCTTGCTGGTGGGCTCAAGAGCAGTGATCCTCCGCGGCGTAACCCCCCAGTGGATCTTGGAAGCGGTATCGGAAGAAAAGGCTACCATCGTCTGGCTCCTGGTTCCCTGGGCTCAAGATATCTTGGATGCCATTGAAAGTGGAGAGGTGGACCTTTCCGACTATGAGCTAGAACAATGGTGGCTGATGCATATCGGCGCTCAGCCCGTGCCTCCTAGCCTCATCCATAGGTGGAAGCAATACTTCCCGCGCCAGATGTACGATACCAATTATGGCCTGAGCGAGTCCACCGGGCCGGGGTGCGTCCACCTGGGCATTGAAAACATTCACAAGGTCGGAGCCATCGGCCTACCCGGCTTCAACTGGCAAGCTTTGATCGTGGATGATCATGGCCGCCCCGTCCCCCAGGGCCAGGTAGGAGAACTGATCGTTAAGGGCCCAGGAGTTATGAGAGGTTATTACAAGAATCCGGAAGCCACCCGCAATGCCCTCAAAGATGGCTGGCTCTACACCGGCGACATGGCCCGGCAGGATGAAGATGGCTTCATTTATCTGGTGGACCGCAAGAAAGATCTGGTCATAACCGGCGGAGAAAACATCTTCCCGGTAGAGATCGAGGACTTCCTCCGCGCCCACGAAGCCATCAAGGATGCGGCCGTAATTGGCATGCCCGACCGGCGCCTAGGGGAAATCCCGGTGGCAATTGTGGAAGTCAAGCCCGGAAGGCACCTTACCGAGGCCATGGTGCTGGCCTACTGCCAGGCCTTGCCCAGGTATAAGCGGCCGCGGCGGGTTTTCTTCGACCGGGTTCCCAGGAACCCCACCGGCAAGATCGAAAAGCCCAAACTGCGGGAGCGCTATTGCGGCGGAGGGGAAAGGCCAACGCTGGCTAGGGCTGGGGTTGTCTAGGCCAATCGGTGCTGCCCGAAGGTAGCGAGGCAGTTGATTTCAGGGAGCGCTTCCGGCTGGTCACGGTAAGCCCGGGGGCGGCGAAAGCTGCCGCCCAGGCCTTGCTCCCTGTAGCGGAAAAGCTCCGCCCGGGGGTCCCGGGCCGACCTGGAAGTGGCCTATGCCATCCACTCCCACCTCATAGCTTCCGGGGCGGTGAAGGTCTATGATTCTTCCTTCTTTTTTGGCGAGGTCCATTACTGCCTGATCACTTATTTCAGTTAGCCCTAACTCCTTAATATCCTTAACATCAAAATTGTGGGAACGAAGGATGTGTAGCGTAGAAGGGAAAACGTTCTCGTCGGCTAGAAACTTAAGCATTGCCGGCCGGTCCATAAGATTCTTCCGTTTCTCCTACCCGGCACAGCTTGGCAGCATAGCGAATGCATTCTTTGATATCTTCCATAGTCAAATGCGGGTAAAGCTTAATGATTTCTTCACCAAATAGACCGGTATTCTGGTTCCCTTGATTACTGGCTTTCCGCCTAAAATTTCCGGATTGCATGCCACCCGTTCCACTTTCAATTACCCCAATTTCTGGGTCCTTCTTTGTCTTAGACTGTTTTTGTGTAGGCGCCAATCTGGCTTGGGCTCTGGGCTGGCGTCGGCATTCCCGACCAGTTTCATGCTGCTCGTCGAGGCTCCCTGCAGTGTCCCTTGTTTTCTCCCACCCGCCAGCGGCGAAGTGGCGTCACCGAACCCCCCGTCCTGGCCGGTTGATTACAGCTTTAACGGTTATGTCCACAGGGACAGTTGGGAAAATTTCCGGCCAGTACTGGCCAATCTTTTCCCA
>JACIYF010000025.1 GCA_014360065.1 Clostridia bacterium
CAGGTTATTATGCTCAAGCTAGGGCTGAGCAAACCTACTTGGTAGCCAAGGCTTCCGCGGATCCGGTTTTCATTTACGCTGATAGTTCCAAAAGCAGTAGGGTGACCCATAGATTTCCCCGGCGCAACCGCCATGGCGTAGAGCAGGTCTTCTTAGTAGTGGGAGAAAAGGAAGCGGAGGGGCAGTGGTGGTACCAGGTACTTCTGCCGGTGCGTCCTAAACATACCACCGGGTGGATACCGGGGGCCTCGGTTTCTCTTTATCGGACTGAATACGCGTTGGACGTTGACCTTTCCGATTTTCGGCTGACAGTCTACCGGCGAGGGCAGAAATACAAGGAGTATCCCATCGCTCGTGGTCGTCCCAGTACGCCTACCCCTACAGGTGATTTTTACATAGTTGAGCTGCTGGAGGCGCCGAACAAGTACACCGTCTATGGTCCTTACGCTTTTGGCTTAAGCGGCTTTTCCGAAGAGCTTATCAATTGGAAAGATGGTGGCCAGACTGGGATCCATGGCACCGGCGACCCTAAGGCCATCGGACGAGCGGTGACCCATGGCTGTATCCGTCTCTACAATCACGACATAGAAGAGTTGGCGAAGATGATCCCCTTGGGCACGCCGGTCAAGATCCATTACTGAGAACAGGGCTCCGAGCGGTCAAGCCGGACGATTGGATAAGACTAAGCAATTGGGGCGGTGCCAGGGTGCCGGTCCCTAAGCAAGTGTGCCCAAGCGGGTGGGGGACGGGGGTAGAGGGTGGATGGGGATTGGCAAGTGTGCCCAAGCGGGTGGGGGACGGGGGTAGAGGGTGGATGGGGATTGGCAAATGGGCCCTAGGTGGCGGAATATGGTACACCTAGGGCCCTCACTTGTTGCTTTTCGGTTGCTAACTTTCTTTTAGCCGGTATAAGTAGGTTGGGCCTTAACTGGCTGAGGTGGACGGCCTACGGGAGGCTGGGTAGTGCCAGGGGCAGGGGCCGGTTCACCGCCACCTGAACCATACTCTCCACTGCCGCCTCCGCTGCCAGGTGTCTGGGTTCCACCGTTACCGCCGTTGCCAGGTGGCTCGGTTCCACCGTTACCGCCATTGCTAGGCGGCTGGGTGCCATTGCCAGGTGGTTGAGGCGGCTTGGATTTGTCGAATTTGCCAATGTTGACATCAGTGTCTACATTGACTCCTAGGATGGGGATTTGTAGGCCTAGCTCGATGTCCCCGACGGCGAAGTACTCAGATGTGTCGCGGAAAAGGTCCACCTTCAACTTTTTCAGGTCCAGGAGCCTGTTTAAGGGCGCGGGTATAGGATTCTCTATGGAGAAAGCTAGGGCTGTCGAAGCCCAAACAAAAGTAAGTAGCACTGTCAATACCACTGCGGCTGGCCAAAAACCTGGTGACCTAGTTCTTCTCCGTGCAAACCCGAACATTTTTTCCCTCCCTCGAAAACCGAAAAGCACGCCATAAACTAGTACCCTGTAAAACCGAGAGACAAAAGAGTGATCGTTGGAGCTAGCTCGAGATACCCCTCCTTTCAAGTAATGAAGATTTGCCCTAACCAATTCTATATGTTAGCTTACAAAAATACCCATGTCAATAAATAGCGATATTTGCACAGATCAGCGTACTGTATCAAGTTCTGGAGTTCCCGGTGATTTTTTACTCAATACCCGTTGATTTGCGTAGTTTACCTATAGTAAAATCGTAAAAGCCAGGGCTAAGCATTAAAAAAGAGCGGGGTGATGAGGCGTGCCTGCCTATGATTTTAGATGCAAACAATGCGGCGAGAAGTTCGAAGTGGTCACATCCATCAACGGGAGAAAAGACGTTCGTTGCCCCAAGTGCGGAAGTAGCGATCTTAGCCAGTTGCTTACCGGTGTGCAATTTGCCCGGACCGGGTCGCCCGGATCCCCTACCTCTAGCTGCGGGGGTTCTTCTGGCTCGGGCTTTAGCTTTGGTTGAGCTGGATAAGGAAAGTTTGCCCGGAGGGCAGCTGGTCATTGGCTTTTGCTTGATGCATCCGCTGGTTTAGTTGCAGCTAAACCGGCGGATTATTTTTTTTGGCTCAGGGATACTAATAGGAAGAAGCAGTAGGAAGACCCAAGCAATGAAATTATGGTTTGAGGAGGAATGCAGGTTGCAGCATCTCTTTAGCCCTATAACCATCAAAACTATGGAGATCAAGAACCGCTTAGTTATGCCGCCCATGAGCTCTAGGTTATCGCGCCCCGACGGGTCGGTGACGCGGGAGTTAATTGCCTATTATACTGAGAGAGCCAAAGGGGGGGTAGGGCTAATTATAATTGAGTACAGTTACATAGACGAGATGGAAAGCAAGGCGGCTATATGCCAGCTCGGAGTCCAAAACAATCATATGGTTACGGGCTTGCACGAGCTGGTCGAAGCGCTTCATAGCTACGGGGCTAAGGTAGTACTTCAAATTGCTCACGGTGGCCGACAAACTGTTCCCGGCACCATTGGGGGGCTCATGCCAGTAGCTCCTTCGGCCATCCCTGATCCCTTACTTTCTGAAGGCGGCAAGCCCAACTTGTGCCGTGAATTGGACATCGATGAGATTGAAGAAATCATGGATGCCTTTGCCGAAGCAGCCCGGCGAGCCCGGGATGCGGGATTCGATGGGGTGGAGCTGCATGGGGCCCACGGATATTTGTTATGTCAGTTCCTTTCTCCCTTTAGTAACCACCGCAATGACCTATATGGGGGAGACTTGGCTGGAAGAGCCCGGATGCCCTTGGAGACCGTGCGACGGGTGCGCTCTGCCGTAGGGCCGGAATTCCCTATCTTTTACCGCCTGAGCGGGGACGAGTGGGTACCCGGAGGGCTAACGCTGGAGGAAACCAAGCAATTTTCCGTCATGCTGGAACAAGCCGGGGTGGATGTTATCCACGTTTCCTCCGGTAATTTTGCTACCATCAACCGCTTTGTTCCTCCCACTTATTATCCGCATGGATTCTTTGTTCACTTGGCAGCAGGCATCAAAAGCGTGGTTTCGGTGCCAGTGATTGCTGTCGGGGGCATAAGCGAACCTCAGCAAGCTGAGCAGATCATTGCCGAAGGCAAGGCGGATATGGTGGCCATGGGTCGGGCCCTGATTGCTGATCCCTATCTGCCCAAGAAGGCGCAGGAAGGTCGGTTTGAGGATATCCGGGCTTGTCTCCGGTGCAACGAAGGCTGTATTAACCGCTTCTTTAAAGGCTGGACCATGCGCTGCGCTGTAAATCCCGCTTGCGGTCGCGAGGAGTCCTATGGAGAAATACCTATCGCACCAGTCCCGAAGAAGGTAATGGTGGTGGGAGGAGGTCCGGCAGGAATGGAGGCCGCCTTGGTGTCAGCCCAGCGTGGCCACGAGGTGGTGCTTTATGAAAAGGAACAACAGTTGGGCGGTCTGCTCAACACCGCCAGCGCTCCTGAGTTCAAGGGGGACCTGCGCCGCTTTAAGGATTATTTGGTAAGGCAGGTCCATGAAGCTGGTATTCGGGTGGTAATGGGGACGGAGGTAACGGCAGAAACCGTAGCTAGCGAAAAACCAGATCGCTTAATCATTGCTGCCGGATCAGTACCAGTGCGGCCGGCGGTCCGGGGGGCGGATTTAGCCCATGTGGTACATGCAACTGAAGTGTACCTTGGCCGGGCTCAAGTAGGACAGCGGGTAGTAATTGTCGGCGGCGGTATCATGGGATGTGAAACCGCTTTAATGCTGGGTCGGGCAGGCAAGCGAGTGACCATTGTGGAGATGCTTGATCGCATCGCCTTCGATGTTGAACCCTTAACTCAAAAGACCTTGAATGAGATGCTGGCTTCCTTGCCGGTAACCGTACGCACTCAGGTTAAGCTGGAGGAAATAACCCCGAACGGGGTGGTGGTAATTGACCGTAATTGGGAGCGCCATCAGCTGGAAGCCGATACGGTGGTAGTGGCAGTAGGTATGGCATCCCAAAAAGACTTAGTCAAAGCCTTGGAAGGCACAGCTCCGGAAGTAGTAGCGGTAGGCGATTGTGTTGAGCCGCGGGATGTGGGAGATGCCATCCATTCCGCTTTTCAGGCGGCGGTGGGCTAAGCTCACCGCCGCCAGGATTGAAGGGATTTCGTCTGCACAAGTGGCCGGTTCCGGGAAGCGTTTAGTTCCACTTCTGGCCCTACTTGACGTCAGCAGGGGAAGAGGGTATGCTACTCATGAATGAATATTCATTCATTAGGGATCAGGGGTGGGATTATGCCGTTGCGCCGAGGGGAGAAATACGATGCTATCCTAGAGGCAGCGCTTAAAGTCTTCGCTGAGGTGGGATTTCATCGGGCGCAGGTTTCTCGGATCGCCCGCGAAGCCGGCGTGGCTGATGGGACGGTTTACCTTTATTTTAAGAACAAGGAAGATATCCTCATATCCTTGTTCTCCGAGATGATGGGGCTTTTTGTAAGCCGGGTGGAGCGGTTTGTTAACGAGGCGGAAGGTTTCCCTGAGAAACTGCGCGCTCTTATTGCCGCTCATTTGCGGGTACTAGGGCAAGATGTGAATCGAGCCATCGTTACCCAAATCGAACTTCGTCAGCCCGATGCCAGCATCCGCTTGGGAATCTCCGAGCCTCTGCGCCAGTACTTTCGGGTAATTGAGAGAATAGTAATGGAAGGGCAGAAGGAGGGTTCAGTATCTGCTGCTATTGATCCCCGGGTTGCTCGCAAGGTTATCTTTGGTGCTATTGATGAAGCGGTCACCTGCTGGGTGCTCTCCGATCGTAAGTATGAGCTGGAAAGCTTGATCGACCCCATCTTTGTCATCCTAAGCGGAGGACTGGTGCAGAGGAAATAATTTTCCAGAAGCTAAATTTTCCAGATTCTTTGGCGATGATTCTACTGAATGTGGTATAATGACGGCGGTGCTATCAAGGTTTCAGCAGGGGGTACCTGACAATGGCCTTAGCTAACAGCCAATTTGTGACCAAAAACGGGATGGTGATCCGAGAGATCGCCGGAGAGCTGCTTACTGCCAAGGAAGGCGACCGTATTCTACCTGTGAGCGAATATGCGGAGCGCCTGCATACTGGCCGCGGTACCATCCAGACCGCTTTGCGCCAACTGGAGGATAGCGGTGCTGTCAAGCTCTATTCTCGTGGCCATCTAGGCACCTTTATTGCCGAAATCAATCACCGCCGCCTTTGGGAGTTCACGGCTTCACCTACGCTCTTGGGAGTAATGCCCCTTCCTTACACCCGGCGGTATCTGGGCTTGGCCACTGGTTTAAGCCGGGCCTTTAAGGAGGCAGGGATTCCTTTTAATCTAGCTCACATGGGTGGGTCGGCCAAAAGGCTCGAGGCTTTAGAGATCGACCGCTACGATTTTGCCGTCATTTCCGCCCTTACCCTGGAGCTGGTAGGTAAGGATTTCCCGGGCGTAGAAGTGGTGATGGAGCTGGCACCCGGAACTTTAGTCAGCGATTATGCGCTATTGATAAGGCACTCGGGCGCCAAGGGCATTGAGGATGGTATGAGAGTAGGGGTGGATCCTAACTCGGTGGATCAATACTACCTTACTCTCTCTGAGTCGCAGGGAAAAGATGTGGAATTGGTCGAGCTAAGTTATCTTCAGTCGCTGGAGAAGCTCATCAAAGGGGAGATTGATGCTACCCTTTGGAACCTGGATATTACCCTTCCTTTTTCCCAAGGCCTTTCCCTTAGCCTACCCTTTTTGGAGGGCTTTACGGTTTTGCCATTAAGCAGCCAGGGACAGGAGGCGGCCAAAAAGCATGCCCAGGCTGTAATTGTGGCCAGTCGAGAAAATCATCTGGTGCAGCGCATCTTCCGGCGGCTAATCGACCCGCGCTACGTGGAAACGGTTCAAAAGAAGGTAGTTGAAGGGCAAGAGATAGCCGAATTCTAGCATAGGGAAGGAAATTTCCCTAGCTTGGCGAATCTGAGATCAAGAAATCCATGGTTGAGGGGTGGGTAGTTAGCAGGAACTTGAACTTCTTAGGTAAATTGTACAAAAGATTGGCCACTGTACAATGGTAGTCCTGTGTTTGTTCGGTGCAAAGGGTTAGGATTGATTTTACAGTATATTTGCCTGCAGGCTTAATTGCCGGTGCAGCAGGGCCCAGGAGGTCGAACATGATAGCTGTCAGTATCGATAATCTGAAAAGCATTATCCCGGCTGAACGAGTCCTCACTAACTCCGTAGATTTGTGGGCCTATTTACGTGATAGCTGGCCGTTGTCAGCTATGCAATGCCTGGATGGCTTGACTGACCACTCTTTTTCTTCCCAGTTACCCCAGGCGGTGGTCCTTCCTAAGGATACCAAAGAAGTTCAAGCCGTAATGGAGTGGGCTTTTTCTTGCGGCGTAGCTGTTACTCCCTTTGGGGGTGGTTCAGGGGTTTGCGGGGGAGCAATACCTAGCCCGCAGGGCATCGTAATTGATACCAAGCTGTTGAACCAGATCTATGAGCTTGATGAAACTTCTCTGTTGCTGCGGGTAGGACCTGGGTGTATTGGGCAGGAACTAGAAGAGTGGCTCAACGCCCATGGATATACCTTGGGCCATTTCCCCCAATCCATTACTTGCTCGACCGTGGGGGGATGGGTCTCTACTCGGGCGGCAGGACAGCTTTCCACCCGCTACGGCAATATAGATAGCTTGGTCGTAGGTTTAGAAGTGGTGCTGCCTACCGGGGAAGTCATTCGCACCAAGGAGAGATCAGCTAGGTCGGCAGCGGGTCCCGATCTGAAGCAACTGTTCATAGGTGCCGAAGGTACTCTGGGGATAATTACCGAGATCACTTTGCTGGTCCAACCTCTTCCTGCGGCTAGGATCCCGCTAGCGCTTGCGTTTGATCATTTTGAACGGGGCTTGGAAGCCTTGCGACTAATGATGCGGGAAGGCTTACGGCCTGCTGTCGCTCGCCTGTACGACGATGTAGAAACTGCCCGCCATTTCTACCCCGACCAGACGACCGGAATAAGTAAGCAGAGCTTTTTGATTCTTACCTTTGAAGGTAATGCCAAGGTAGCTCAGGCTGAAGCTGAAGTGGCCAGAAGCGTAGGGAAAAGTTTGGGTGGCATCGAATTGCCCGAGGCTCAAGATTTGGTTCGCAGATGGCTAAAGGAACGCAACGTAGTCAAAGGTCTCCCAGAATTGATTTCGGCGGGACTAATAGTTGATACCATTGAGGTGGCAGCTACCTGGGATCGGGTGGGGCGCCTTTACCGGGAAACACTGTCAGCTATGGCTAAGATACCCGGTACTCTGGCAGTTTCAGCCCATAGCTCGCACAGCTACCTGCAGGGTACCAACCTTTATATTACCTTTGTAGCTGACCCCCAGGGCCAGGACCTCAGTCGAACTGAACTGTACCACCGACTTTGGGCGGCAGCTATGGAAGCATGCCTAGGAGTAGGCGGCACTATCAGCCATCACCATGGAGTCGGTCTGGTTCGCCTCCCTTGGCTTAAGCGTGAACTGGGCTCGGCTTATACTGTCCTAACCAAGGTAAAAGCGGCCCTGGATCCGCAAGGGATTATGAACCCCGGCAAGTTAGTAGCGGAGGGTACCGTACCTCGTGAGGCGGTATAGCCAGGCAACAAAAATCCAATTAGGGGATGCCCAATAAACTGGTTTCTTGGAGGAGTAGCTCAAATGGCCTTAGATCGAAAACTGGTTGTCTGCAGCTTTTGTCCCAATATGTGTCGGTTTACTTGTCCCGCCAGCCGCTTCTTGGCCCGGCAGACTGCTTCTCCAGCCGGGAAAGCATGGTCAACTTACTTGTTGGAGCAGGGTCAGGTGGATTGGAACCCCGCCAACGTCGAGCCCTTATACCTGTGCGCAGGGTGTAGGCGTTGCCTTGAAGATTGCGCCTCCGAGGTAGCAATCAGTGATTTCTTGGAGATAGAAAGACAGAAAGCTTGGGCGCTGGGCCTTTGCCCTCAAGAAGGGATGGCTTTTGGGCAAAGAATAAAGCGACAAGGTAATCCTTACCGGCAAGCCTCGGAAATAGCCGCAACCCAAGAACGTATGCGAGAGTTGGTAAGCCGGGAGGCCAAAATTCTCTTCTATGCTGGTTGTGCCACTTGGGCATTGCACCCGGAATTTGCTGTAAGCGCTCTGCGATTGGCCAATGCTGCTGAGGTAGCCGTGGCCTTGTGGGAGGGAGAGGTCTGTTGCGGCCACCCCCTATATCAGCTGGGCGACACCCAAGGGTTTGAACAGCAAGCCATAAAGGTGGCTTCCTTCATAAACTCCGGAAGTTATGAGGCTGTGGTTACGGGTTGCCCGTCTTGCGCTTACAATCTAAAAAGCCTTTACCCTCGAGCGCTGGGGATAAGCATCAATGCCCAAATCCTAAACTTAGTAGAATTCTTGGCCCAGCTAGTTCGGGGTGGCCGCCTCGATCCTGGGAGCATCACTGCTACGAGCCCTCAGAAGACAGATACACCTGTAACTTACCATGATCCATGTTACTTAGGCCGCTATCAAGGTATCTTTGCTGAGCCGCGACAACTGTTGGCGGCCTGGGGTTATGAAGTACGGGAACCGGCCCATCGACAGGGGCTGCCCAACGGATTGGGTAGCGATGATGGCACGTTTAGCTACCGGCGTGCCCCCTGCTGTGGTGGCAACACCACCACCGATGTTTTGCTGCCCCACCTGGCCAACCAGATGGGCCAGGACGCCTTATCCACCTATTTGGCCACTGGAGCTGAGCTGCTGGTGACCAGTTGTCCCCATTGTTATGACATGCTGGCGACAGCCAATGAGGGGGGAGGACAAGGGATCAAGGTGGTTGATTTAGTTCAGTTGTTGGGGCCTTAGGTGGCTCCGTAGGAGTTACGGAGCAGGGAAACAGCGGGCCAGGCGGCGGAGAGTAAACCACATGTTCGGATGAGGAGGGCTAAAAATGGGAGACCAATTGATTCTGGGTATCGATGCGGGTACTACTGGAGTAAGGGCGGTCTTAATTAACCGGCAGGGGGAAATGATAGCCAGGAACTACCGTGAATTTCCCCAGATCTATCCTCAGCCGGGGTGGCTCGAGCACGATCCGCTGGTGATCTGGAGCACTACCCTAGAGGTCATTAATGGAGTGCTGAAAGAGACGCAGGTTCGGCCGCAAGATATTGCCGGCATTGGCATCACTAACCAACGCACCACCACTATTCTTTGGGACAAGCATACTGGACAACCGGTTTACAACGCCATTGTTTGGCAGGATATTCGCACTGCGGAACGCTGCAAAGAGCTGAACCAACAAGGGTACATAATGGTAGCGCCTTTGCAGTGTTCCTCCAAGATTGAATGGATTCTCGAACATGTAGCTGACGCCAAACCCAGGGCAGATAAAGGTGACGTTATCTTTGGTACGGTTGACTCCTGGCTCCTGTGGAAACTGACAGGGGGTGCAGTTCACGCCACCGAGTATTCCAACGCCTCGGTTTCCGGCTTGTACGATTTTGTAAATAACAAATGGCAACCTGACATGCTGGAGCTCTTTGGCGTTCCTGAAAGCATCTTGCCTACCATCAGAGAATCCTCTACCATCTACGGTTATACTGACCCCGAGCTCTGGAGGGCCAAAATCCCTATCGCCGGCATAGCCGGAGACCAGCAGGCCTCTACTTTTGGTCATGGCTGTTTTGAATTAGGGGAGTTCAAGAATACTTACGGCACTGCCTGCATGCTGGATGCTAATGCTGGGACCGAATCGGTTTTTCCCGTGCATGGGGCTTACCCCATAGTGCTTTGGGGATTGGATGGCCAAATCTTCTATGGATTTGAGGGCACCACCATCACCGCGGGCGCCACCATCCAATGGCTGCGGGATGGGCTAGGGATTATTGATTCGGTGGAGCAATCGGAAGCGTTGGCGGCCTCGGTACCGGATACCGGAGGAGTGTACCTCATACCCGCGTTTATGGGCCTGGGGGTGCCATATTGGGATTCGGAAACCCGGGCCTGTATCCTGGGAATAACCCGGGGGACTACCAAAGCGCATATTGTCCGGGCTGGTCTCGAGGCCATCGCCTTTCGTACCCGGGATATCGTGGAATGCATGGCCGAAGATATGCCGGCGCCGCCGCAGGTGCTGAAGGCCGATGGCGGAGCTGCTCGTAACAACTTCCTGATGCAGTTTCAAGCCGATATTCTGGGCTTTCCTGTGCAGCGCCCCAAGTATTTTGAAGCTTCGGTATTGGGAGCCTCTTTCCTGGCGGGGCTGGCAGTGGGCTATTGGTCTGGCTTGGAGGAGATTAGAAGCCTGCTTAAGGTCGATCGGGTTTTTGAACCCAAGATGGCCGCTGAGCAACGAGAAGAGCTCTATGCCCAGTGGAAGCGGGCCGTGGCCCATGCCCAGGGCTATGGAATTCGCGAGGATTGAAGTAGGGCTTAAGTACCTGGGGATATGCAGAAGGGGCTGAGTTGGGTGGATGGAAGCGCGTTTGACGTAATCATCATTGGCGGGGGCATAACTGGAACCGGGGTAGCTAGGGACTGTGCCTTGCGAGGGCTGAAGGTGGCGCTGGTGGAGAAGGACGATTTTGCCTCTGGTACTACCGGCACCTGCATGGGGCTTTTGCACGGGGGGCCGCGCTACCTGCTTACTAATCCCGAGCTCACCCGCATCTCCTGCGAGGAAAGCGGTCATATCCAAAGGATAGCTCCTCATCTTTGCTTTTCGGTGCCATTTTTACAGGTGTTGTCTAGCCCCGAGCAGATGGAGGTTTTTGATAAGTTCTTGGGGGTTTACGACCAATACCAGCACCTAAAAAATGGCAAACCCCACATTCGTTTTGAAGGCCAGGAGATGCATAGGCTTGAACCTTCCTTGGCTCCGGGGCCGTACGGTGGCATTACCCTGGATGAGTGGGGAGTAAACGTATTCCGGCTCAACCTATTAAATGCCAAGTCAGCTTCGGCCCATGGGGCCAGGATAACCAACCACGCCGAGGTTACCCAAATACTGAAGGAAAATGGCAGGGTGGTGGGAGTAGAGGTCAAGGACTTGTATTCGTTAACTAAAGAGAGGCTTTACGGGCGGCTGGTGGTTAATGCTGGCGGCCCTTGGGTACCAAAAATAGCCAAAATGGCAGGCACCGACTTCAAGCTCCGCCCTTCCAAAGGGGTGCATGTTTTTTTGGACCGCCGGATTACCAGCGTGGGGCTGAGCGTGATGGCAGTGGATGGGCGTAACATTGAACTTCTGCCCCACGAAAACACCACCATGATCGGGTGCACCGACACCGACTTTTATGGCGACCCCATAGAAGCACGCCCCACCTTCGAAGAGATCGAGTATCTACTAGAGCCTTTCACTACCTTGGTTCCCCAGTTAAGGCAAGCCAGGGTGATACGGTCCATGGCCGGAGTGCGACCGTTGCTCTATGAGACGGGAATGGTAGCCGAAAAGGTAACCCGGGACCACCGGGTGCGGGATCACGAGGAAGACGGCGTGCCGGGCTTTATAACCATTGGCGGCGGGAAAATGGTGATTCACCGATTAATGGCTGAGGATACAACTAACCTAATATGTAAGAAATTAGGGATAGAGGCCTCTTGTAAAACCCGAGAAATCCCCTTACCCGGCGGGGAGCGGTTGCTGACCAAAGAAGAAATCAAGGAGATGGCCAGAAGGTATGGAATCAGGGTGGCGGCGGTTAACCGCCTAGTTAGCCGCCATGGCACCTTAGCCAGCTACATTTTGGAAACGTACGGCAATGGTGCCACCCGTTGCTCTGAGGTCTGTACTTGCGAGCCAGTACTGGAAGCCGAGATCCGCTATGTTATCCATGAGGAATGGGCTCGCAGCTTAGATGATATTCGCCGCCGTACCCGAATGGGCATGGGGCCCTGTCAGGGTTGCGGCTGCATAGGCAAGGTAGCAGCCATTCTGGGCGAAGAGCTTGGCCTAAGCGCGGAAGAAGTGGCCCTTGAGCGCCATCGTTTTTTGGCAGAGCGCTGGAAGGGTAAGCGGGCCCTGTTAGACTGCAAACAAGCGGCTCAGGAAGAAATTACTTTTATGGTTTATTTTGCTGGCAAGAAGGATCTGGCAGCTCCTTTAGAGGTCTGGGACGAGCCTTGGGCATCGCGTTCGACCCAGGTTACCAACCAACCGGAGGCAGGTGATGGGCGTGCGGAGCAGCCAAATTGAGGTACTGGTTATTGGCGGAGGCATGGCCGGTTGGGCTGCGGCCCGGGCTGCTAAGGCTGCCGGTGCCGAAGTGATGGTGGTAAGAAAGGGTTACGCGGCCACGGCCATGGCGCCAGGGGCCGCCGACTTTCCGGATGGTTACAAGTATGAGGACATGGAGCAGCAATGGCTACGGGACCTGGCCCAGGTGGGGGTGGAGTTGGTTGCCGTGGGAGAGGGGAGAAAGTGGCACGTTATTGATATCTGGGGGCAAGTGCACCTAGCGGATTTCGTTTCCAGCTCTAGCCAAGGAGCTTCTCTGGAGGAGTTGGGGAAAGCCAAACTAGTAGGATTGGTAGAACTAGAGGGATATGCCGACTTTCACTCTTGGGTGGTAGCTGAAGCCCTGCGGAGTCAGTTGCGGGGTTCTGGCGAGTTGCCAGAGATTAAAGCCTTAGGAATTGTCGTTCCCGGCCTTGACTCCAAAGCCTCCCTTACTGCGGCTGAAATTGCCCAGGTCTTGGAGGAGAAAGACCGAGCCTATGCTCTGGCTCAGCGGGTGGTCCAAGCTTTAGGTGATCATGCCTTCAAGGATGGGGCGGTTACCTTGCTGTTCCCGCCGGTATTAGGACTCAGGCGAGAAAGGGAAATACAGGCTACTATTCAGCAAGTCACTGGGGCCCGGGTAGCCGAGCTCTTGGCTACACTCCCTTCCATACCTGGGTTTCGTTGGCAGCAGGCCCTAGATATGCAACTCGGCCGGGAAGGCATACCCGTAATCAGCGGCGAGGTGGAGGCTCTATTGCCCTCAGATGGGAACCAGGGAACCTTAAGCGGGGCCTGGGTCCAAGTTGAGGGACGGCTCGAACAGGTTCAATTTCAGGCGGCAGTTTTGGCTACTGGAGGCTTAGTAGGCGGGGGGCTAGGCGGTTCCGACCAGGCTTTGTTGGAACCATTGGCTAGCCTACCTGTGTTTATGGGCAGTCAGCGGGTGGATGGCAAGCCCTTGCGGCAGCTAATTCAGGAGGGCACTCATGACCAACAAGCTTTATGGCGGGCTGGGGTGAGGGTGGATGGTTTTTGCCGGCCAGTAGGGGAGGGGCGCAAGCCGGTGTACCGTAACCTATTTGCTGCTGGAGCCTTGGTGCAGGGCGCTGGCCTTTCGGACGGGGGTTTGGGGGCAGCCTATGTAACTGGTACTTGGGCTGGACAGGAGGCAGCGAGGGTAGTTGGCGGGGGTAAAGGGGATGAGTAATGTGACAAGTGGCTTGGAGCAGTTCATGAGCATTTACCAAGATGCCAATCTACTTCCATACCGGGAAGAAGAAAGCCGGCAAATGGTTGAGTTTTCTCGGTGCCTCAACTGTGGTCTTTGTCTAAGCCGGTGTCCAATCCTATTGGGCCATGAGGGGGCTAGCTACCCCGGGCCCAGAAGTATAGGTACCTGTCTTAGCCGGTCGGTAGCCGATTTTTGGGCTAGCGAGGAGGTAATCTATGAGTGCACTACCTGCATGGCTTGCCAGGAGGTGTGCCCCCGAAATGTTCCCATTGCTGATATGGTAAAGATGATCCGGCATAAACTGGTGGTGGCAGCGCACCGGCAGGGACAACAGCTGGTACCTTTGAAGGAGAAGATCTTCGAAGAATTGTTGCTCAAGCCCGGGCGGTTGGATCGCTTGGCTGCCATCGGATCGAGGGTACAGGGTCTTATTTTTACTGGACTGGGGGCAGGGATGATGAAGCAGCGGCTGCCTTTGGGGCTAATAGACAAATCACGGCGCCTGCCCTCGTTGGCCAAAAGGACTTTCAAACGGGATCATTCTGGCACCGTCAAAGTAGACAATCCCCGCTTGCGGGTGGGGTTCTTTGTGGGCTGCATGGTTAACTATGTGTATCCATCTTGGGGCCAGGCGGTACTGGAAGTATTGAAAAGACACGGCATAGAAGTAGTGATTCCTAAGGAACAGGCCTGCTGCGGCGCTCCGCTTACCGCCTACGGGGACCTAGACAAGGCTAAGCAGTTGGCGGAGATGAATATTCAAGCCTTTGGGGACCTAGCCCTGGATGCCATAGTCACCGCTTGCGGTTCTTGCGGGCGGGAGCTAAAAAAGGAATACAGCAGCCTTTTTGAGCCTAGCGAGGAAATGAAGGAAAAAGCTAGCCGCTTTAGTTCCTTGGTCTACGACATCAATGAGTTCCTCACCCAAGCTGTGGAACTTAAGCCTACCCGGGTGAGTCCTCGGCGGGTCACTTATCATGATCCCTGTCACCTGCGGCGCGGGCAAGGGATCCTGCGCGCTCCCCGGCAGATAATTCAAGCCATCGATGGAGTTGAGTGGGTAGAAATGGCCGACCCTGGCGCTTGCTGCGGCGGGGCTGGTACGTTCACCATCGAGCACTACCCGTGGTCGGCCAAGATTCGCCGGAGGAAGCTTGATGATATCCGAGCGACGGAAGCCCGGGTAGTAGCGACCTCTTGCCCTGCTTGCAAGGTCCAGTTGTTAGAGGGAATGGCCTTGGAAGGGATGGCCCAGGAGGTGGTTCACCCTGTTGAGCTATTAGCTGAAGGTTATGCCAACGAGTAAGTCAGTACCGGTGGCAGGAAAAGCTGCGGCCAATGCGTAATAAGCTAGTGAGAACATAGCAGGAGGCGCAGCAATTGCTGGACGCGGTAATCATGCTCTGGCTCAATCTGGGGCACTTATTTACGGATCTAAATCAGGGAGCTCTACCTCTGATGCTCCCTTTGTTGCAAAAAAGCTTAGGCCTCTCTTATACTGCCACCGGTGCCATAGTGCTGGCGTCCCAGATCAGCTCATCGATTGTTCAGCCGTTGTTTGGCTATTATAGCGACCGCCGGTCCATGCTCTGGATCATGCCACTGGGGATATTAGTAACTGGGATGGGTATTGGCTTAGCTGGAATTGCATCCAATTACCCAGTATTGCTTTTAGCGGTATTGCTATCGGGTCTAGGGGCAGCTAGCTTCCATCCGGAGGCTTCTAAGGTAGCCTTCCTCATCGGCGGGCCTCGGCGGGCTTCGGCCATGTCAATTTTTTATGTAGGAGGCAACCTGGGCTTTGGTCTGGGACCGCTTCTGGCTACGGCGCTCATAGGTTGGTTTGGCCTACCAGGGATGTTGGGGGTAATTGCACCTTCCGCTCTCATGGCTTTGGGCTTGCGGGCTAGTTTTCCCCGGATAGTCCGGGTTACCGGCGAAGGGCTGAAGCATCATTCCCGGGTTCCAGGCCGGGAGATTTGGAGTACGCTTTTTTCTCGACCAGTAATGCTTTTGGTCTTAGTGGTCTCCATTCGCTCCTGGGTACAGATGGGGGTAGTGAACTTCATACCCCTATGGTACGTGAACTATTTAGGCGGAAGCCAACCTTTTATTAGCAGGGTAGTAACTGCCTTTTTAATTGGTGGAGCAGTTGGTACGCTGGTAGGCGGTCCGGTTTCCGATTCCCTGGGGCGCAAACCAGTAATTGCTTTGTCGTTGGCGTTAATGATGCCTTTGCTCTACTTGCTCATCCATACTCGAGGCGCTTGGATGCTGGTGGTCAGCGGTATAGCTGGCTTTGTGCTGGTATCTACTTACTCGGTGACAGTAGTTTTTGGTCAGGAGCTAATGCCCAAATTGTTAGGGATTGCCTCTGGCTTGATGATGGGTTTTGCCATCGGCACCGGCGGCATTGGAGCTACGGTCCTGGGCCGGATAGCCGACGTCTGGGGCATGCCGGTGGCGTTGTGGTGCATCATCGTGCTGCCGGTTCTGGGCTTTGCTCTTTCCTTGCTATTACCTCGTGATGCTGCTGAGGTAATAGCAGCCGGAGCGAAGGAGGAAAAAGCGGGAAGCTATGTGCAGTCGCCTACTCGGGCCGGAGAAAGCTGTTGCAGCAAATAGCTGGCACCCAACCCTCAACCGCCAGCCACGGAGGTAAAAAAGATTACTTTGGCCCCATCGGGGATAATGGTTTCTGCGCCTTGAGCGTGGCGGATGTTTTGGCCATTAATCAGGACTTGTAGGTAAGGCTGAAAAGTGCCATCAGACAAGAAGGATTTTTGAGCAAAAAGGGGAAATGTATAAGCAAGCTGCTGGGCGAGCTGGGAAACCGTGAGGTTGTGAGCGTCTTCACTAGAAAAAGTAAAACCCTGAGCGAGTTCTTTTTCCACCTTAAGGCCAAGGACTTTTACTTGAATGTTCATGGCAGCACCTCCAGGTGAGGCTAGGTATGCCGGGTGGTAATAGTATAGCCCTAAACGATAGCGGTGACTAGGGCCATGGTACGACATAGCCGAAAATAACTATAAAAATAGCCTTTTTGTGCCTAGCACCCCAAGTTGGGGTTTGCTACGGTTAGATATTGAAGCTACCTACTCGCCTGCTAAAGCGTGTTTTTCGGAATGCGATTGTGATTGTTCGCTCAAGCTTAATTTGGAAAAAAGAATTTTAGAAACTTCAATCTTTGAAGTATAGTTTACAAAATTGAAGTAATGCTTAACATGGTTTTTCCAAGGCGGGCGAGGTGCCGGGTAACTCTAGGAGGTGAATGCATGACCCTAGCCGAGGTACAGAGAATTCTTGAGGCCGAGGTCCTATGTGGACATGAGCATTTGGGTGCTAGTGTCGAAGTAGCCTTCGGGAGTGACCTGTTAAGCGACTCTTTGGCGTTTGCTCGGCCCCGGAGCTTATTGCTTACCGGTTTAACTAATCCTCAGGTTATATGGGCGGCTGAGGTTATTGAGGTGACTGCCATCGTCTTTGTCCGCGGCAAGCGTCCTAGCCGGGATTTGGTAAAGCTGGCGGAGGAAAAGGGAATCCCTTTGATGGTGACGCCAAAACTCCTCTTTGATAGTTGCGGGCTCCTCTACCAGGCCGGTTTGCGAGGTACGCTGGACCATGAGCGGAAACAATAAGGCCTTTCTGGAACTTGAGTTTCCCGTGGCGGCCATGGATTTTGTTCGGGCTGGACGGGTGGCTAGCCAGATCAAGAGGGCGCTCGAGCAGGCGGGTATGCCGGCCGGGGTGGTCCGGCGGGCGGCGATAGCTGCGTATGAGGCTGAGATGAATATCGTTATCCATTCCCATGGCGGGGTAATGCGGGCGCGAATTGCTCCTAGCCTGGTAGAAATAGAGGCCGAGGATTGGGGCCCAGGAATTCCAGATATTGAATTGGCCATGCAGGAAGGGTACTCCACCGCCCCGAGGGAGATTTTGGAAATGGGTTTTGGTGCTGGGATGGGCCTCCCCAACATGCGTAAGTGTGCGGACCGCCTGGACATTCGCTCGGAGGTGGGGAAGGGCACGCAGGTGGTGGTTTCGATCTTTAACGCCGAGCCCCTAGAGGCGCGAGCATAGCGCATGGCGGTGAAAATCGATGGAAGTCTATTTCCACTCGGTAACGCTGGATGAATCCAAGTGCAAAGGTTGTACCAACTGCATTAAGAAGTGCCCAACCGAGGCTATTCGGGTTAGAGAAGGCAAGGCTCGCATCATTGAGCAGCGCTGCATCGATTGTGGGGAGTGTATAAGGACCTGCCCCAACCATGCCAAGGTAGCGGTTACTGACAGCTTAGAGGGTCTAAACCGATTTCGCTATCGGGTAGCGCTGCCGGCACCGTCTTTTTACGGGCAGTTCAAGCCGGAAGTCTCTCTGGGCCGCATCTTGGGGGCGCTTTTGGAGCTGGGGTTTGATACCGTTTATGAGGTAGCCTGGGGCGCAGAAGCCGTATCCGTGGCCGTACAAGAGTTCTTGGCCAGGGAGAGCGGGAAGCGACCGCTGATTTCCTCGGCCTGTCCAGCGGTCATCCGCTTAATGCAAGTGCGCTTTCCGACTTTGCTCGATCATGTCATCCCGGTAGATTCGCCCATGGAAGCGGCAGCCAAGATGGCCAAGCGGGCTAAGGTGCAAGAACTGGGACTAGCAGAGGAGGAGATCGGAGCTTTCTTTATTACTCCTTGTCCAGCCAAGGTTACAGCGGTAAAGCAGCCGTTTGGAGACAATCGCACTTATGTGGACGGGGCCATCTCCATGTCTACGGTGTACGGTGAGGTGCTCAAAGCGCTACCTGAAGCTCAGGACCGCTACGATCTGGTGCAGTCTACCGGTCTAGGTATTGGCTGGGGCTATTCTGGTGGGGAAAACCGAGCCATCTACCAAGGACAAAAAAGTAGGTTCTCCTTTTTAGCAGTGGACGGGATTCACAGCGTCATTAGCCTCCTGGAGCAAATGGAGCGCGGGGACGACCTAAAAGGGATCGATTACGTTGAAGCTCAAGCTTGCATCGGCGGCTGCATTGGTGGTCCCCTGGTGCCTCAAAACCGTTTTGTGTCCAGGGTTCAGCTAGCGCGCATCGCCGATACCATCGGTCGTCCCGAGGAAGGAATCAAGCGGGAGGAGTTTCTCGGTTTATGGAAGGAAGGCCTCCTGGATCTCAAGGGGGAGATTCGCCCGCGCCCGGTGATGAGCTTAGACCCGGATATCCGCAAGGCTATTGCTAAGCTGGAACAGTTGGAAAAAACGGTGGAGGATCTGCCTGGCTTGGATTGTGGCTCGTGTGGCTCGCCTAATTGCCGGGCCCTGGCCGAAGATATCGTTCGCGGCAATGCCCTAGAGACTGATTGCGTTTTTAAATTGCGGGAACGGGTAAAGGAACTGGCCGAGGAAATGGTGGAGCTGGCACAGAAGTTGCCTCCGGCCATGGGGAAGTGAGGTGAACTGGATGGTAGTAGAGGATTTTGTCAGAGCACTTAACTTGGAAGTTAAAAACGCTGGTAGGCCGGGACGCAGGATCACGGGTGGATATTGCTCAGACTTATTGAGCGAAGTTATGGGCCATGCCACTCAGGGGAATATCTGGTTTACGTTACAGAGCCATCCCAACGTAGTGGCGGTGGCCAGCCTCTTGGACCTGGCGGCGGTGGTTATAACTGAGGGGCACCAGCCTTCAGAGGAAACTTTGGCTAAAGCCCGGGACGAGGGGGTAACAGTCCTAACCACGTCGCTATCCACCTTTGAGGCCGCGGGCCAGCTTTACCAGCTGTTGGCGAAATAGAGCTGGATTGACGGAGAAATCGATATGCTTCTTGAGGTGGCTGCTGATCTGCATATTCACAGCGCGCTTTCGCCTTGTGCCGAAAGGGAAATGACCCCGCCGGCATTATTGGAATTGGCAGCCCGAAGGGGCCTAGGACTCTTGGCCATTACGGATCATAATAGCGCTCAAAACGTAGAAGCCTTCATGAGAAAAGCTTTAGAATATGGCATTACCGTGCTCCCAGGGATGGAAGTACAGACTCGCGAAGAAGTGCACATCGTGTGCTTGTTTCCGGGGCTTGGGGAAGTCAAGGCTTTGGAGGAAGTGGTGTATCGGCACCTGCCGGATCGATTAAACGATGAAAGGTATTTTGGACCGCAGGAAAAGGTAGATGCCCAAGGGCAGGTAATAGGCCGGGAGGAACGGCTGCTTCTTACCTCGACTGACTTGAGCGTTGACCAAGTGCGGGCGATTGTGAAAGATCTCAAGGGACTATTTATTCCCGCCCATGTCGATCGGCGATCCTTTAGCTTAATTAGTAACTTGGGGTTTATACCTGAGGAGCTAGCTCCAGATGCGGTAGAGATATCTCGGCATCTGGGCCCAAAGGAAGCCAAGCGTCGATATCCTGAACTTAATAAGTTCACGCTGGTTAGCTCCTCTGATGCCCATCGCCTGGAGGAAATCTTGCCCCGGCGAACGGTGTTTATGATGGAAGAAATAAGCTTTAGCGAAATAATTAGAGCCCTCCGAGGCCATGACGGAAGAAAGGTGGTGGTACTGGCGGAGGGCTAAGTGTTTATGGGATTGAGATGTTTATTATCAGCGTAGGTGAAAGGAGGAACTAGGGAGTGGAAGCCAACGGCTGCAAGTGCGAAGAAGAGCTCTTTGCTAAGTTGGACCAGGTTATTGACCAATACCGCGGGCAGCCTAGCGGTTTAATCCAGGTGTTGCACCAAGCCCAAGAGTTGTTTGGGTATCTTCCCTACGAAGTTCAGGAGCGGGTGGCGGAAGGGCTGGGCGTACCCCTTAGTGAGGTTTATGGGGTTACCACCTTTTATACTTTCTTCTCCCTCTATCCAAAGGGAAGGCACCAACTCAAGGTCTGCAAAGGTACTGCCTGTTATGTGCGCGGGGCCAACAACGTCATTGATCGCTTAGAAAAGGAATTGGGCATTAAACCTGGCGAGACCACCGAAGACCGCCGGTTCTCTTTGGAGGTGGTGCGGTGTCTGGGAGCATGTGGCCTAGGGCCGGTAATGATGGTAGATGAGGACGTGCATGCCCGGCTGAAACCCGATAAACTGCCCCAGATCCTGAGTCGGTACGAATAAAGGGGAAATAAGGAACTGAGGAGCGCCAATGCGCGAGCTTTCGCTTCACATTCTTGATTTGGTGGAGAATTCTTTAGAGGCTGGGGCTACCCAGGTGGAGATTGAAATTAGGGAAGACCTCAAGCAGGACCTCTTTTGCTTCCGAGTCCGGGACAACGGTCGCGGTATGGACGAGGATACCCTGCAGCACGCGGCGGACGCTTTTTACACTAAGCGTTGCACCCGCAAGTTTGGATTTGGGTTGCCGCTTTTAAAGGCAGCTTGCGAGCGCTGTGAAGGGAAACTGGTGCTTGAGTCAAAGCCTTGGCAGGGGACCATTGTGACAACCACTTTTCGCTATAGCCATTGGGATCGAGCCCCCCTGGGAGATATAGCTACCACCATCTTTCTAGTTCTGGCGGGCCGGCCCGATGTTAAGTTGTACTATCGGCACTGGGTAGACGGAAAGAGCTTTGAGTTCTCCAGCGAGGAAGTCAAGCGGCGCTTGGGCCCAGTTCCTTTAAACCATGTAGCGGTGCTGGATTGGTTGAAGGGCTACCTAGCGGAAAATATAGGTCATTTATATGGAGGTGCATGACGGATGAAATCCTTGGCCGACCTCGAAAACCTGAGGCAGAAAGCCCAAGAAGCTATGAAGGTCAGAGAAGGCATGAAGGAGACCAAGGTAGTTGTAGGCATGGGCACTTGTGGTATTGCTGCTGGAGCTCGGGAAGTCATGAGCGCAATTCTCGATGAGCTAGCCAAGCGGCAGCTGGCTGATGTGACCGTTACCCAGACTGGTTGCGTCGGACTTTGCGAATACGAGCCGCTGGTGGATGTAATTAAACCAGGACAGCCCAAGGTTACCTATCATCATGTGGACCCCGAAAAGGCGCGCCAAATAGTTGTCAAGCACGTGGTCAATGACCAACCGATAGGGGAATGGGTAATCACCAGTCGATAAGGGGGGTCTGTAGGAGATGGAACTGTACCGCGCCCATGTTCTGGTTTGTGCCGGAGCTGGATGCGTGTCCTCAGGTTGCAAGGCAGTCAAAGACGCTCTGGTAGATGAGATTGCCAGATATGGCTTGGAAAAAGAAGTCCGGGTAGTAGAAACCGGTTGTATGGGCCCATGTGACTTGGGTCCGGTCATCGTGGTCTACCCGGAAGGAGTTTTCTATCAGAAGGTCAAGCCGGAAGATACCCAGGCCATAGTTGGCGAGCATTTATACAAGGGCCGGGTTGTGGACCGTCTGGTTTATCGGGCTCCTGGCACTGAGGAAGCGCAGCAAACCTTTGAAGATATTGATTTCTTTAAGAAGCAGACCCGCATCGCTCTGCGCAATACCGGCATCATCAATCCAGAATCGGTGGAAGAGTATATAGCCCGAGACGGGTACCGGGCCTTGGGGAAAGTGCTGTCCTCCATGACTCCGGAGCAGGTAATTGATGTGGTAAAAAGGTCGGGGTTGCGCGGCCGGGGTGGGGGCGGCTTCCTGACCGGCCTTAAATGGGAGTTTACTGCCAAAGCTACGGGTAGCCCCAAATACGTGGTTTGTAACGCTGACGAAGGTGACCCAGGAGCCTTCATGGACCGCAGCGTCCTCGAGGGGGACCCCCATTCGGTCCTGGAAGCCATGGCCATTTGTGGCTATGCTATTGGGGCTCACCAAGGGTACATCTACGTGCGGGCTGAATACCCCTTGGCGGTAGAGCGCTTAGGCATTGCCATTAAAAAAGCCCGGGAGTACGGGCTCTTAGGGAAAAATATTTTTGGCACTGGCTTTGACTTTGATGTGGAGATCCGGGTCGGAGCCGGGGCGTTTGTTTGCGGTGAGGAGACTGCCCTATTGGCTTCCATCCAGGGCCGTAGAGGCGAACCGCGGCCACGGCCTCCTTTCCCTGCCAACGCTGGCCTGTGGGGCAAGCCGACCGTAATTAATAACGTTGAGACCTGGGCTAATATTCCCGTGATTATCCTCAAGGGCCCGGAATGGTTTGCCTCCATTGGGACCGAAAAGAGTAAGGGCACTAAGGTTTTTGCCTTGGCCGGCAAGATTAACAACACCGGCCTGGTTGAAGTACCCATGGGAACCTCATTGGGGGAGATTATTTACGACATCGGCGGAGGCATTCCTAGGGGCAAGAAGTTTAAAGCTGCCCAGACCGGAGGCCCGTCGGGAGGTTGCATTCCTAAGGAGTACCTCAACGTACCCGTTGATTACGATTCCCTGACCCAGCTAGGCACCATTATGGGCTCTGGCGGCCTGATCATCATGGACGAAGATACCTGTATGGTGGATCTAGCCAAGTTCTTCCTGGAGTTTGTGCAAGATGAATCTTGTGGCAAATGCGCCCCTTGTCGGGTAGGCACCAAGAGGATGCTGGAAATCCTGGATCGAATTAAGCGGGGCGAAGGCCAGGAAGGGGATATCGAACTTCTAGAAGAGCTCGCCTATGGGATCAAGAACTCGGCCCTGTGTGGGTTGGGGCAAACCGCTCCCAATCCAGTGCTCAGCACCATCCGTTATTTCCGGCACGAGTATGAGGAGCACATTCGTGACAAATATTGCGCTGCCTCGGTTTGTGCTGCTCTGTTCAAGAGCCCATGCCAAAACACTTGCCCAGCAGGAATCGATGTGCCTATCTACATTGACCATATTAAGAATCGGCGTTTTAAGGAAGCCTACGAAACCATCAAGCATGATAATCCCTTCCCAGTAGTTTGTGGGCGAGTATGCAACCATCCTTGCGAGAGCAAGTGCCGCCGCGGTCAACTGGATGATCCTTTGGCCATTCGCACCCTCAAGCGCTTTGTCGGCGACTATGTGCTGGCTAAGGGTAATGGGGAGGCTCAGGTGGCCAAGCCCGAAGCTAGGCTGGAGGGGAAAGT
The DNA here is from genome assembly GCA_014360065.1 of Clostridia bacterium. Lineage (NCBI taxonomy): Bacteria > Bacillati > Bacillota > Clostridia > Clostridia bacterium. Next base: position 23,365 of record JACIYF010000025.1, read on the forward strand.
AGCAGTAATTGGCGCTGGGCCAGCCGGCCTCACCTGTGCCTATTACCTGGCTCGGAAGGGCTACCAGGTTACAGTGTTTGAGGCCCTGCCAGTGGCGGGCGGCATGATGGCAGTGGGGATTCCCGACTACCGGCTGCCGCGTAAGACGCTGGAGGCGGAAATCGATACTATCCGGGCTCTAGGCGTAGATATCCGGACTGGCGTCCGGGTGGGGAAGGATGTGACTCTGGACCAGCTTAAGGATCAGGGTTATCAGGCTTTCTTCTTAGCTGTGGGCAGTCACCAAGATCAAAAGCTCAACATCCCTGGCGAGGATTTGGGCGGAGTCTATTCCGGGGTGGCTTTCCTGCGCGACCTGAATCTGGGCCGGAGCTTTGATTTTAGCGGCCAGAAGGTCGCTGTCATCGGCGGTGGCAACGTGGCCATTGATGCTGCCCGATCGGCTTTGCGCCTAGGAGCAGAAGGGGTAACGGTATACTACCGAAGGACCAGGGAGGAAATGCCTGCCCTGCCAGAGGAAATTGCCGAGGCTGAGAAGGAAGGAGTTACCTTCCAGTTCCTAGTGGCTCCAGTGGAAGTTTTGGGCAATCAGGGCCAGGCCCAAGCCTTGAAGCTAGAGTATATGCGCTTGGGCGAGTTCGACAAAAGTGGCCGGCGGCGCCCTGAACCCACCGGGCAAGTAACTGAAGTAGCAGCCAACGTAGTCATAGCCGCCATTGGTCAGACTGCTGACCTGAGCTGGATACCGGCGAGTATGGGATTAGAAACCGGTCGCGGCGTGGTCATCGCCGACTCGCGCACCATGACCACCAACGTTCCTGGGATCTTTGCCGGTGGCGACTGCGTGACCGGACCAGACACGGTGATCCAGGCCATTGCTGCTGGGAAGAAAGCTGCAGCCAGCATCGACAAGTACCTGGGCGGCGACGGGATGGTGGCGCCGCTGCTTGAGGTGGAACGAAAGGTCAGCGGCGAGATCATTGAACAAGAAGCCCGGCGCATCGCTGAGCCGGCTCTGGATGTGAGCGATCGGCTGGGTAGCTTTAAAGAAGTGGAGCTAGGGTTTGATGAGGAAATGGCAGTAGCGGAAGCCTCTAGGTGTCTGCGCTGCGATGTTACCGATTAACCGCCAGGGGGAGGGAGATAGATGGGACTGGTTACCTTAACCATTGACAATCGCCAAGTAGAGGTCGAAGAAGGTACCACAATCCTCCAGGCGGCCAAGAAGTGTGGTATAGAGATTCCAACCCTTTGTTACCTGGAGGAAATCAACGAAATTGGCGCTTGCCGCATGTGCGTAGTCGAAGTAGAGGGAGCTAAGGCTTTACAGGCATCGTGTGTGGCTCCAGTAGCTCCTGGGATGAAGGTAAAGACCAACTCGCCAGCAGTCCGGGCCTCCCGGAAGCTGACCCTGGAGCTATTGTTGTCTAACCACCCGGAGGAATGCCTGACCTGCCTGCGCAACCAAAACTGTGAGCTACAGAAGTTGGCCGAGTCCCTGGGGGTTCGCCGGGTAAGGTTTGGCGGGGCCAGGACCGAGTATGCCATCGATGATTCCAGTGCTTCCATCGTGCGCGACCCGCGCAAATGTGTCCTCTGTCGCCGCTGCGAGGCGGTATGCGATAAGGTGCAGACGGTTCACGCCATCTATGCTCAAGAGCGCGGCTTTGATACGGTCATCGCTCCTGCTTTTGGGGCCCGCATGGGTGAATCCATCTGCGTCAATTGTGGCCAGTGCAGCTTGGTTTGTCCCACCGCAGCCATCACCGAGCGCGACCAGACCGAAGAAGTATGGGCGGCCTTGGCTGACCCCAACAAGCACGTGGTGGTTCAGACTGCACCAGCTACCCGGGTCTCGGTAGGGGAAATGTTTGGCCTGCCGCCGGGCAGCATCGTCACTGGCAAGATGGTAGCTGCACTTAGGCGGCTAGGTTTTGACCGGGTATTCGACACCGACTTCACTGCCGACTTGACCATCGTGGAGGAGGGCAGCGAATTAATCCAGCGGGTACAGACCGGAGGAGTGCTACCACTTATCACCTCCTGTAGCCCCGGATGGATTAAATTCATCGAGACCTATTACCCTGATCTTCTGCCCAATCTTTCTACCTGCAAGTCACCCCAGCAGATGTTCGGGGCTTTGGCCAAGACCTATTACCCGCGCAAGGCAGGAATAGACCCGGCCAACGTGTTCGTGGTTTCCATAATGCCTTGCACTGCCAAGAAGTTCGAAGCCCAGCGACCGGAGATGGCCTCCAGCGGCTATCGGGACGTGGATGTAGTTCTTACCACTAGGGAATTAGGGAGGATGCTCAAGGAAGCGGGAATCGACTTCAACGCTCTTCCGGAGGAAGACTACGACGATCCGCTGGGAATCTCCACCGGAGCTGGGGCCATCTTTGGTGCCACCGGAGGAGTTATGGAAGCAGCGCTGAGGACCGCTTATGAGCTGATTACTAAGAAAGAACTTGGCAATATCGACATCGAAGCCGTTCGCGGTTTAGAAGGGGTTAAGGAAGCCTCGGTCCAAGTGGGCGACTTAACGGTCAAGGCGGCGGTAGCGCATGGGCTGGGCAATGCCCGCAAGCTATTGGACAAAGTTCGTGCGGGCGAGGCCGATTATCATTTCATCGAGATCATGTGCTGCCCGGGCGGCTGCATTGGTGGCGGCGGACAACCCATTCCCACCAACACCGAGATTCGCCGCCAGCGCATTGCCGGCATCTACGACGTGGACCAGGCTATGAAGATCAGAAAGTCGCATGAGAACCCGGCAGTACAGGTGCTTTACAAAGAATTCCTAGGGGAGCCCTTAGGGCACAAATCCCATGAGCTTCTGCATACCCACTACACTTCGCGCAGCAAGTATACAGGCCAGCCGGTTAGTTAATGGTGGCTGGGAAGGGGCCGGGCAGTCGCCGTGCCCGGCCCGGCCTAGGGCCTAGGCCCAAGCTTAAAGTATGAGCCTTAGCCAAATTTAGGAGGTGGAGAAATCAATGGCAGTAGCAGAGAAGGCGTTGGGGGAAGCAGGTCGCAGAGCAAAGGTAGAAGCCATAATTGCCGCTAACCAGGGTAAACCGGGGGCGCTCTTGCCTATCCTCCGGGGCATTCAGAGGGAGTTTGGGTATCTGGCGGAGGCAGATCTTTTAGCCGTGGCCCAAGCGTTAGGCCTACCCATGAGCAAGGTCTACGGTACTGCCACCTTTTACAGCCTTTTTGCCCTAAAGCCTAAGGGCAAGTACGTGATCCGGGTTTGCGAGAGCGCACCTTGTCATGTGGAAGGCTTTCCTGAGATTCTGGAAGCCATTAAGGCCGAGTTGGGAATTGGCCTAGGCGAGACCACGCCAGACTGGAAGTTTAGCTTGGAGACCACCAGTTGCATTGGCGTTTGCGGAGTAGCCCCGGCCATCATGATCAACGACGAGGTCTATGGCAACCTTACTCCTGAGGCCATTCCGCAAATCCTGGCCCAGTACAAATAGCCCGTGAAAGGAGGCTTGAGGAATGCAGTTCTATCGCTCCCATGTACTCGTCTGTCATGGAACCAATTGTTCTTTAAAGCATAACCGGGCCATACGAGAGGCTTTAGTACAAGGCATCAAGGCCCAAGGCTTAGATAAGGAAGTAAGGGTAGTGGAGACGGGATGCTTTGGCCTTTGTGAGCAGGGGCCCACGGTGGTGGTATATCCGGAAGGAGTGGTCTACTGCCAGGTCAAGGTCAATGATGTGCCGGAAATAGTTGAAAAGCACCTGTTGAAGGGCCGGATCGTAGACCGCCTACTTTATCGCCCGGCCGAGCTTAAACCGGTTCAGACCTATGACCAATTTGACTATTTCAAGGGCCAGGTTCGGGTGGTGTTGCGCAACTGTGGCCTCATCGACCCCGAGTCTATCGAAGAATATATTGCCCAGGGCGGCTACCGAGCTTTGGGCAAGTGTCTGACCAGTATGTCTTCAGATGAAGTTACTGAAGTTATTAAGAATTCGGGATTGCGCGGCCGCGGAGGGGCGGGCTTCCCCACTGGACTGAAGTGGAGCTTTGCTCGCCGAGCGGCTGGCCAACCCAAATATATAATCTGCAATGCTGATGAAGGCGAGCCGGGAACCTTTAAGGACCGATTGATTCTTGAAGGTGACCCTCACTCCATAATTGAGGGTATGGCCATAGCCGGATATGCTGTGGGAGCCAACCAAGGTTATGTCTATATCCGGGGCGAGTATACCTTGTCCATTGAGCGTTTACGGAAGGCCATTGACCAAGCGCGGGAGTATGGGCTTCTAGGTAAGAACCTGTTTAATTCTGGATTTGACTTTGATATTGAAATTGCCATTGGCGCTGGGGCCTACGTTTGCGGGGAGGAAACCGCTTTGATTGAGTCGCTGGAGGGTGGTCGCGGCGAACCGCGGATTAAACCTCCCTACCCAGCTGATTACGGGCTATGGGGTAAACCGACAGTGGTCAACAATGTGGAAACCCTGGCCAACGTCCCGGTAATCATTGAGCGAGGAGTAGACTGGTTCCGGAGTTTGGGCACCGAGCGTTGCCCAGGCACCAAAGTATTTACCTTGTGCGGCGACGTGGTCAATCAAGGCCTAATTGAGGTGCCCATGGGCATCACCTTGCGGGAGGTGCTCTATGATATCGGCGGCGGCATTCCTAATGGTCGGGAGTTCAAGATGGCTCAAACCGGAGGTACCTCGGGAGGCTGTATTCCTAAAGAGCTTCTCGATGTGCCCATGGACTATGATCAGATGGCTGCTGCTGGCACCGCGCTGGGGTCGGGAGCGCTCCTCATCATGGACGACCGCCACTGCATTGTGGACGTGGCCAAATCCTTTGCCCGCTTCTTCGTTCACGAGTCTTGTGGGCAATGCACTCCTTGCCGTGAGGGCACCATGCAGCTATATCGCATAGTTGACAAGATGACTCGCGGCGAGGCTGAGGAGAAGGATGTCCAACTCCTCGAAGCCTTAGCTGAAACCATGCGCCTGAGCCCGTTGTGCCCGTTGGGACAGACTGCTCCTTTCCCAATCGTCACTACCCTCAAGTATTTCCGGGATGAGTATGACGCTCACATCAAGGAGAAGAGATGTCCTACCGGCACCTGTAAGGCTTTGGCCTAAGGACTAAAACCAGCAAGAGAGGGGTGTAAAGCGAATGGATATGGTCACCTTGACCATTGATGGACAACAGGTTCAAGTAGAAAAGGGCAGTACCATCTTAGCAGCAGCCCAGAAAATAGGAGTGGACATTCCTACCCTGTGCCATCACCCGGATATGGAGCCGCGGGCGGTGTGCCGCATGTGCGTAGTTGAAGTTCAGGGACAGAAGACCTTACAAGCCGCCTGCGCTTATCCGGTAGCCGAAGGCATGGTGGTACGAACCAATACACCAGCAGTACGCCAAGCAAGGCGAATTAATCTTGAGCTTATACTGGCTCACCACCCCCTGGAGTGCAATACTTGTGAGCGCAACCTGCACTGCGAGCTCCAGAGCGTGGCTGAGCGCCTTGGCGTACGGGAAGTCCGGTTTGATAGCTATGTTCGGGATTTTCCCATTGATGATTCCAGCCCTGCCATCGTTCGGGACCCCAGGAAATGTATCCTGTGTCGGCGTTGCGTAGTGGCTTGCCAGGAGACCCAAGGAGTAGGGGTGCTGTTTCCAGCCCAACGCGGCTACGAAAGCGTGGTAGCCCCTGCTTACGGTAAGCCGCTGATGGAGGTTGCCTGCACCTTCTGCGGGCAGTGCATCCACGCTTGCCCGGTGGGTGCTATCAAAGAGAAAGACGATACTGCCCGGGTCTGGGAGGCCTTATCGGATCCCACCAAGCACGTGGTGGTTCAGACCGCCCCGGCTACTCGGGTTTCCTTGGGGGAGGAGCTGAAGCTTCCGCCTGGTAGCATTGTAACTGGGAAAATGGTGGCTGCTCTTCGTCGGTTGGGCTTTGATCGGGTCTTTGACACCGACTTTACCGCCGACCTTACCATCATTGAAGAAGGAAATGAGCTGATCGAAAGGCTGACCCATGGTGGGGTCCTGCCCATGTTCACCTCCTGTAGCCCAGGATGGATTAAGTTCTTGGAACACTTCTATCCCGAGTTTATACCCAACGTCTCCACCTGCAAGTCGCCCCAACAGATGTTTGGCCCGCTGGCCAAGACCTACTATGCCCAGAAGGCTGGCATCGACCCCAAGGATATGTTTGTAGTATCCATAATGCCCTGTACGGCCAAGAAGTATGAGTGCACCCGTCCGGAGATGTTTGCAAGCGGCTACCAGGACGTGGATGTGGTTCTTACGGTTAGGGAACTAGGCCGCATGATCCGCGAGGCCGGGATTAACTTTGACGGGTTGGAAGAGGAGGATTACGACGATCCTCTGGGAATCTCCACCGGGGCAGCAGCTATTTTTGGCGCCACCGGAGGGGTTATGGAGGCAGCCTTGCGAACCGCCTACGAGCTGGTTACCGGCAAGACTCTGGACCAGCTTGACTTCGTGGCGGTACGTGGTATGCAAGGGGTAAAGGAAGCCAGCGTTGACATGGGAGGGACCACGGTCAAGGTGGCGGTGGCCCACAGTTTGGCCAATGCCCGAAAAGTGCTGGAGGCCATCAAACGGGGGGAGGCCGACTACCACTTCGTCGAGATCATGTGTTGCCCGGGCGGTTGCATTGGCGGCGGTGGTCAGCCCATCCCGACCACCAATTCGGTGCGCCAGAACCGCATCGATGCCATTTACGAGGTGGATGGCAAGATGCCACTACGAAAGTCCCATGAAAACCCAGCTGTGAAAGTGCTGTACGATGAGTTCTTGATTAAGCCCCTAGGGGAGAAATCCCACCAGCTCTTGCACACCCATTATGTGGCTAGGGAAAAATACTAGGACCAAACTTCGCTACAGATAACCGGGAAGCGACTGATTTTAGAGGAAGCCGGCGGGTGGGTCGGGCGACCCACCCGCC
>JACIYF010000026.1 GCA_014360065.1 Clostridia bacterium
TGTCACCTTCTCGGTTGCCCCTAACTTTTTTAGCTGAAGGCTGGCCTCAGGCGGAGGGAGGATTTGGTAGGCAGGGCTAGTCTCTTCCGGTCGGCAAATGTCCGTAGATAACGGGCAGGCAAGGCAACCTTAAAGGTGTAAAGGAAATCTGTCAGCTATTGGTTTTACATATAGAACTTAGTTTATCTGTCTGTATTTACCGAAAGGATTGGCTTTGGGAAAGGAGAAACCATTTGGGAATGGGGGCAATGAAGTATGGCCGTTAGAAAATTTATCATCATGGATCCAAAGGACAACGTGGCTACAGCCATTACTTCCCTCCATAAAGGAGAAGCAGTGGAATTGGCCGGAGGCAAGTCGTTAGTGCTCAAAGACGATATTGTTTTCGGCCATAAGTTTGCCCTTTGTGATATCGCTGCTGGGGAGGAAGTCATAAAGTATGGCCAGCCCATCGGCAGGGCTACCCAGCCCATCCCAGTCGGGGCCCATGTCCACGTTCATAACGTGGAAGGCCAGCGGGGCCGGGGGGACAGAGTCGAGAGCCTGCCTCATCCAGGGGCGGTTTCAAGCCAAGGCCACGGCTGTTGCTGCGGGTAGCTGGTCTCACTCAAAACGGGTGGGGCCCAAGGTTGAGTGCTCGGCAGCTGGAGATATACGTTTCTTCGAAGGAGTCTTGCGAGGAGGACGATGATGGTGGACCAAGAGGTTGCAACTAAAAGCCCTGTGCTCAGGGGCTATCGCCGCCCCGACGGGACCTTCGGGGTTAGAAATCACCTATTGATACTCTCTTCGGTGGTCTGTGCCAACCGGGCTACGGAAATGATTGCCCAAGCCGTGCCCGGAGCGGTGGCAGTAACTCACCAGCACGGTTGCTCAGTAATTGGTCCGGACATGGAGATGGTGCGCCGGACCCTAGCCGGTACCGGCAAGAATCCCAATTGTGGAGCAGTTTTGGTGTTGGGATTGGGCTGTGAGACTATAGATGCCCCGGGGCTGGCTGAAGAAATTGCTACCACCGGTAAGCCGGTAGATTATGTATCGATTCAGGAAGTGGGTGGCACTGCCCGGGCTATTGAAGTGGGCATTGAAAAAGCCCGGAACATGGCGGAGATGCTGGCCGCCATGGAACGGGAGCCTTTCTCCTGGGACAAGCTTATCTTTGGGACCGAGTGCGGTGGCTCTGATACCACCTCTGGGTTAGCCTCTAACCCGGTGGTAGGGGTAGCGGCTGACCTGGTAGTGCAGCATGGCGGAACGGCCATTCTCTCCGAAACTCCTGAGATCATTGGGGCGGAGCACCTCTTGGCTAAGCGCGGGCGCACTCCCGAACTCTCCCAGGCTATCCTCGACCTCATCCGAGAAGTGGAAAACCGCTACCTGTCCATGGGGGTGGACTTTCGTGGCGGCAACCCTTCCCCAGGTAACATTGCTGGTGGGTTGACTACCCTGGAAGAAAAGTCTCTGGGAGCCATTCATAAAGGTGGTACCACTCCGGTTAACGAGGTTATTGGCTATGCGTGCCGGCCCACCCAGAGGGGGCTGGTGCTCATGGACACCCCCGGTAACGATGTAGAGTCTATGACCGGTATGGCAGCTGGCGGATGCCAGATTATGGCCTTTACCACCGGTCGCGGGACTCCTACCGGGAACCCCATCTGCCCGGTCATCAAGGTTACCGGGAACCCTGAAACCTGGAACCGCATGGGAGGTGATATGGACCTAAACGCATCTACTATCATTACCGGCACCGAAACCATTGAGGAAGTAGGAGCAAGGTTGTTCCAACTCATTGTGGAGGTGGTAAACGGCAGGCTAACTAAAGCGGAAAGCCTAGGTCATCGTGAATTTGGTATTACCAGGTTAGGAATGTCGTTGTAGTGGTGGATTAGAGCCATGCCTTGAGCCGGCGCGGCGCAGGCGCGGCCAAGCACTAGTAAGAAGTAATGACGCAAATATGCACTCAACAACGCAGTTGGTAGTTAGCAGTCATGCTTTTAGACTCGTATTAAGCAAGGAGGCGTAATAATGGCCAAAACGCAGACTCCTCTTACTTTTCCGGAGCCGCCAAAGGAGTTAACCGGTGGCCGGTTCATGGAACTGCTAAAATTCTTCGGCCCCGGCGCCATCATGGCTTCGGTAACCATTGGCACCGGCGAGGTGCTATTTGCCAGCCGAGGCGGCGCGGTGTTCGGCTACACCATGCTGTGGGCCTTCGTCCTGGGCGCGATCATGAAAGGTTTTCAGACTTACTCCGCCAACCGCTATATCGTACTGACCGGCGAGCACCCCTTCGCCCGCTGGGCTGACCTCTTCCCGGGACCGCGGGGATGGTTTCCGGTCCTGATGGGCGTGCTCTCGGTGGCTTGCTTCCCAGCCTGGGGCGCAGGCGTACCTGGAACCCTGGCTACCCTTTTTGCTCAGATCTTTGGCATCATGAGCTCGCAGGCTTGGGCCACCATCCTCATCCTCCTGGCCTGGGGCATGTTCCTGGCCGGCGGGTATGATGCCATGGAGAAAGTGCAGATAGCTATCATTGCTGCCATGGTTCTGGCGGTACTGGTGGCGGTGGTAGCGGCCAAGCCAGACTGGCTGGCGGCCTTAGAAGGTAGCTTTATCCCTCAGATACCTCATTATGCCCCCTGGATTGCCGAGAAATATCCCAGCATTGCTTCGCGGCCAGTATGGGTAGAAGTGGTAACTTATCTCGGCGCCATCGGCGGCGGCACCTACGACTATATCGGCTATACCGGCCTGATGCGGGAGAAAGGCTGGGGCATCCTGGGCCGGTCGGATATCCGCGAGATTGAAGAAAAATTGGTTGCTCTAAAAACCGGCGAGCAGGTTCCCCTGTCCACCGACCCCGACGAGGTGAGAAAGGGCCTGGCCTGGGCCAAGGCGCCGATGATGGACAACATCGTCTGCTATGGCCTGCTGGTCCTTTTCACCATCGGCTTCATGGTCAACGGTGCCAACATCCTGCACACCCAGCAGCAGATCCCGGCTGGTAATGATCTTTTGACCCACCAGGTACAGTTCTTAACCTTGATTCATCCTGTGCTGAAATATCTCTACTACCTGGCGGTTACCTTTGCTCTATTCGGAACTGCCTACGGGTGCCACCAGGGCTATGTCTACACCTTCCGGGAGACCTTTGCTCCAGTTTCTAAGACCATCCGGGAGTACCCGGTATCCAAGATGCGGATCTGGACTTCAGCCTATACCGCCATCGGCGGCTTGCTGTTAACCTGGACCGGTTGGAATCCAGTAGCCATCGTTACCCCGGCTTCCATCGTCGGCGGGGTGCTCACCGGCGGCATTTGGTGCTTGGCTATGTACTACACCGACCGGAAGATGCTGCCCAAGCCCTACCAGATGAAGCCCTGGGTCGGGATTGCGGTCATCATCTCCGGTATTGCCATGACCGCTATGGGCGTGATTTCGGTATTGCAGTACTTCAAGGTGATACCTGGCTAAAGCTGATTGAATCAAGAGCGCAGCCGGGTTGGTCCTAGCCAACCCGGCTGGCATCAGGTAAGATAGGGTATGGTTCCTTTAGGATAGGGGCACGAGAAAGGGGGCAGGAACCGTGAAGTGGCATTACCTGGTAGCAGCCATTTGTTTGGGTGCCTTGGCCTGGTTTCGCTTCCAGGACCATTCCACCGTCTGGGGAATGCTATTCCTGGCCTTGGCCGCCATGTACCTGATTTGGTTCATCAACCCGGTGCTGAGCCCTAGCGGCCGCCGGGAGGCGGAAACCGCCAAGGGCCAGGGCAAGAAGAAGCGCGGATCCCGACCCAAAATTACGGTAGAGGAGCTTCTGGCCTACCAAAAGAAATATGGAAAATCGAGCCAAGGCTGGCTGGTATTGACCGTCGTCGCCTTGGCCTTAATGGTTGTAGGAATAGTTTGGTATCCGCCCTTAGCTGTGGTCATGGCAGGCATCGGCATCTATTGTGCCTGGCAATTTCGCCAGGTTCGCCGGGCCCTGCACCTGGTGAAGGAAGGGCTTGAGACCTTAGGGTATAAGCCCTCACCCGAAACCGAGTGAGGCGCCCGAAACCGCCAAGCTACCTAGCAACCAAAGAGGGAACACCTAGTGGCTACGGGGGCTGGCCCGAAAGCGATCCAGCACTCAATCAGCAAGCAACCAGGACTTAATGAGGGTGTCTTAGCACCTGGCTGGGCGGTACCTGGTGGATGGACAGATGAGTTGAGTGCTGGACCGAGCGGCTGAGCCACCTCAGCGACCATGAGGGCGACGGCGGGCCGGACCCAGCACTCAACTCACGAATCCAGGTATGGTGTCCACCTTAGGCAGGTAGTAGGTTGCTTAGAGTCTGTGGTCTGCTGGCAGTTGAGTGCTGGGGGAGCCGGCGACGGACATGGAGGTCGATTGGCCGGGCAGCCCGATGATCTGGAGATGCACTAGGTGGCTCCGTGCAGGATTACGGAGCCAAGGGCCAGTGCTCCAGGCTGGAGGTAAATATCCTCGGAGAAGGGGGCTATGGATTTGGCAAAACAAGATAAAGCCCGCTCCTACGACGTTCGCCATCTCTGGGTGCAGTCGGATGGCCTGAGGATGGGCATGAACTGGTCGGAGGGAGATTTGGATAAGCTACAAATATTGGTAGAGGACGTTTGGGGTGAAAGTCATCCTGGGAGCTTCCATCTGGATCGCTTAACAGAAGAGGTACGGGTAGGCATTTGGGAGAGCGGAGGCCGACCGGCGTCCTTCCACGTGACCGACATTTGCGACGGCTGGGCCAACGGCCACGACGGGATGAACTTTATCCTGGCCTCGCGGGAAGCCATGGCGGATATGGTGGAAATTCACGCCTCCGTCATCCCCTGGGACGGCATGGTATTGATATCCAGCTGCGACAAGTCGATACCTGCTCACCTGAAAGCCGCTGCCCGCATGGATATTCCTTGTGTTCACGTTCCCGGCGGGAGCATGCGCCCGGGGCCCAATTTGACCAACAGCATCCTAGGCGATGTCACTGCCTTGCGGGAGCAGGGACGAATTAGTGACCGGGAAGTTAGGGACCGGCAGCTGACCTGTGCTCCCACCTGCGGCGCTTGCCAATTTATGGGCACGGCCAGTACTCACCAGTGCATGTCCGAAGCCTTGGGTATGGCGCTTCCGGGAGCAGCCTTGGCGCCAGCTACTATGTCGGTATCGCTACATTATGCCCGTAAGTCGGGACAAGCCATTATGAACCTGGCCCGTAAGGGCATAACTGCCCGCCAGATTCTAACCCGGGAAGCCTTTGAAAACGCCATCATGGTCCATGCTGCCATCGGCGGGTCCACCAATGCACTTCTCCACCTTCCTGCCATTGCCGCCGAGATGGACATGGACCTGCCGCTGACCTTGTTTGATCATTACAATAAGATCATTCCTCACCTGGCCTGGGTTCAGCCCAGCGGCCCCTATCCCACCGAGGTGTTCTGGTTTGCCGGAGGCATCCCGCTGGTGCAGTGGTACCTCAGGGATTACCTGCACCTGGATGTAATGACGGTGACCGGTAAGACCCTAGGGGAAAACCTGGAGGAGCTAGAGAAGAGCGGGTTCTTTGAGCGCTACGTGGGCTTCTTGGGCAATTACAAGGTGGAGCGGGATGAGGTCATTAACCCGCCCGAAAAAAGCACCCTCACCGGTTCCATTGCCGTGTTGTATGGCAACTTAGCCCCTGAGGGAGCGGTGATCAAGTATTCGGCGGTACCTAAGGAAATGATGCATCATACTGGCCCGGCCCGGGTATTCGATCGCGAGGAGGACTGCTTCAAAGCGGTCACCGGAGGGCAAGTAGTCCCCGGCGATGTTCTGGTTATCCGTTATGAAGGTCCCAAAGGGAGCGGCATGCCGGAGCAGATCATGGTCACCGAGGCCATTGTAGCCGATCCAGCCCTGGCCTCAACTACTGCCCTCATTACCGACGGGCGGTATTCCGGCGGTACCCGTGGTCCATGCATTGGCCATGTCTGCCCGGAGGCAGTTGATGGTGGGCCGATTGCTCTTTTGAAAGATAAAGACATTATCGAGATCGATATTCCTAACCGCAAGCTCAATATAGTAGGACTGGAAGGGAAAAAAGCCACCCCCGAAGAAGTGGAGCAGGAATTAGCTCGCCGGCGGGCGACCTTTAAGCCCCCAGCGCCTAGATACACTCGAGGCGTTTTGGGACGCTTCACCCGCGGCTCCAGAGGTTCCGCCAAGGGGGCTGGCTTGGTGTAGTGGGACCCCACTTTTCCTAGCCACTTAAACTAGCGAAGGCGGCTAGGAAGAGGCGGCCCCGAGGCCCAATTTTGTTGTGAACGGGGGTTCAGAAAATGCAACCTAACCAGCTAAAGTCATTGTTAAAGAATGGGGGTGTTGCCTACGGTACCTTTACCCGCTTTGGATCCGGGGCGGCAGTAGAGATCCTCGGGTATGCGGGCTTTGATTTTGTGGTCATCGATATGGAACACGGCCCTTTTGGTTATGAGACGGCCCTGGAGCTGGCTCGAGCCGCCCGATCGGTGGGCATGAGCTCGGTGGTGAGGGTACCCGAAAATCGGCCTGCCTACATCATGCGGGCCCTTGACATCGGCGCTGACGGCGTTCAAGTACCGCAGGTGGAATCTGGGGAAGCGGCCCGAATGGCAGCCGGGGCAGCCCATTATCATCCTGAGGGGTATCGGGGAGTCTGCCGCTTTACCCGAGCCGCCCAGTACTCATCCATCAGCGCTGAGGAGCACTTTCGAACCTCCAACCAGGAAGTGCTAACCGTAGTTCACATTGAGGGTAAGGAAGCGGCCCGGGAAGCGGAAGCCATCGCCACCACTCCCGGGGTGGACGTGGTGTTTATTGGCCCTTATGACTTATCCCAGTCCATGGGCCTGCCGGGGCAGGTCAATCACCCCGATGTGGTAGCAGCCATAGATTCTATTATCAAGACCTGCCGCCGGCATGGGGTGGTGATTGGCACCTTTGCCGATACGGTAGAGACGGCGGCTTACTGGGTGGAGCGAGGCGCTCAGTATATCACCCTGCTAACCGATGTCGGTATTCTCACCCAGAGCTGCCAGGAGCTAGTGAAGAGCCTCAAGGCCATCCGGACTGGTGGCCATGCCCAATAGCAGCAAGCAGCCGGGCACGCCGGGATGCTGGCCCGGAAGCGATGTTAAGCCGACCTAGCACTCAACCATGAAGGCGGCGCGGGTTCTCGTAAGGGTCACGTTGTGCAGGCAGCTCTTGCCAGCATGACCCATTGAGAGGTTGAGTGCTGGGCGCCGAAGTCCGAGGTGGAGCTTAAGGTGGCTCCGCGTAGGATACGGAGCGGAAGAACAGCGCCCTAGCTACAAATATATGGTTGTTTGAAGGAGAGGAAGGCAATGGCGGGCGAAAACGTACCAACGAGGGAAGCCCTGCGACGGGATCTGTGCCGGATCCTGCCCGAAGATCAGGTGCTAACTGCCGATGAGGACCTTACCGGCTATCGCAACGATGCTTCCTGGTTTAAGGGGCAGCCAGATGCGGTGGTGCTGCCTACCAGCACCGAGGAGGTCAAAAAGTGCCTAGCTTACGCCTACAGCCATGACATCCCGATAATTCCGCGGGGAAGTGGCACCGGGCTTTCCGGAGGCGTAGTTCCTCTGCGTGGGGGAATCGTATTTGACCTGGGGCGGATGAATAAAATCATTGAAATAGATACCAAGAACCTCACCGCTACTGTTCAGCCGGGAGTGATCACCGGGGAGCTCCACCGGGCGGTGGAGAAGCTGGGGCTTTTCTACCCACCTGACCCGGCTACCTTGACCGTCTGCACCATCGGCGGCAACGTGGCTACCAGGGCGGGAGGGCCCAGAGGGGTAAAGTATGGAACTACCAAAGACTACGTCTTGGGTTTAGAAGCGGTGGTGCCGCCCGGAGAGGTCATCCGGGCCGGGGGTCGGACGGTGAAGTTCTCGGCCGGTTATGAAATTGGCCGCCTGTTTGTGGGCTCGGAGGGGACCCTAGGTATAATCACCGAGATCATCTTGAAGCTCATTCCCCTGCCTCCGGCCAAGAAAACTATGCTGGTGAGCTTTGCCACCATCGAGGCGGCGGCGGAAACGGTGGTGGAGATCATTAGCCGGGCAATTGTTCCCACCACCTTGGAGATCATGGACAAGAAGACCTTGCAGGCGGTGCAGGCTTTCCGTGATGTGGGCTACCCCACCGATGTGGAAGGATTGCTCATCATCGAAGTGGACGGGTCGGAGCGCCAGGTAGCCGAAGACATGGAGGTGGTGGAGCGAGTTTGCAGGGAGATGGGGGCCATCGAAATCAAGGTGGCTAAGGATCAGAAGGAAGCAGACGCTCTTTGGACCGGGCGCCGGTCGATGATGGCGGCATTTGCCCATATGCGGCCGACCTTATTGAGCGAGGATGTCACCGTTCCGAGAAGTAAGGTACCGGCCATGGTCAAAGCCATCCGGGAAATCAGTGCCAAGTATAATATCGAGCTGGGACTGGGCGGCCATGTCGGCGACGGCAACATGCACCCCAATTTCCTTCTGGACAAGCGTAACCGGGAGGAATTTGCCCGAGCGGAAAAGGTAATGGCGGAAGTGGCTCAGGCGGCGGTAGATATGGGCGGAGTGGTCTCCGGCGAGCATGGTATCGGCATCGCCAAAGCCGAATACTTGCGCTGGCAGTGTGGGGACTTGATGCTCCACTACATGCGAGAGATCAAGAAGGTATTCGATCCCAAGGGGTTGATGAATCCGGGCAAGATCTGGTGGGAGCAGTCCGCCCTAGGAACGCCAGGCCAAGGTTCGACCGAAGAAGGTGGCAGCCATGGAACAGGTCCGGTCAACTAACCTCAGCGACTATAAGGAGGCGCTTTTCTACTGCCTGCAGTGCGGGCTCTGCCAGGGCGACTGCCCTTCCTTCCGGGCCCTCAGAAAGAGTACCGCTACAGCGCGCGGGCACGTAAATCTATTGATGGACATCCTGGAGGGGAATCAGGAACTATCACCGCGGGTAGCCGAGCTTCTGGAAGAGTGCCTGGTTTGCGGTGGTTGCACCAACGTTTGTCCTTCGGGAATCAAGGGCGACGACATTACCGTCATGGCTCGCAAGCTGGCGATGGACCGCTACGGGTTGCCCTGGAAAAAGCGGGCTGCCCTCTGGGCCTTGGGAAATCTCCGCCGCACCGGGGCGCTCTTGCGCCTGGCCAGCCCATTCAAAGCGCTGGCCTTCAAGCATCTGGGCGACGCCAACCAGAGCGTGAGCCCCCGTTCCTTTCTGCAGAGCGTAGTGCCTTACCATGCCATCCCGGATTTTGGCGGACCTTGCTTTATTGACCGCTACGCTGGCCGTCACCAGCCCTCCGGCAAGCGGCGGGGAAGCTTAGCTTATTTTGTGGGATGCCTTACTAATCTGGTCTATCAACGGGTGGGCGAGCAGGTAGTGAAGACTCTAGTGGATCTGGGCTACGAGGTTTGGGTCCCTGCTGACCAGGGTTGCTGCGGTCTCCCGGCTTTGGTGAGCGGTGATCTGGAGGCGGCCCGGGGGCAGTACCTGAGCAACCTGCGAGCGCTGACCGCGGTCTCAGTGGACGGCATCATCACCGACTGCACCTCGTGCTGGCATATGCTGCACGAGAAAGGCCCCTGGCTGCTGGAGGGACAAGAAGGGCAAGCAAGTGTGGGAAGCGCATTCCAGGCGCGGGCGGTAAGCCCCAAAGCTGGCAACGGCGAAGGTCCGGGTTGGTTGGGACCCAAGGTTTGGGAAATAATGAACTTCCTTGAGGAGACGGGCAACTGGGACCGGCTGGAGGCTAGATCCCACGGGCGAACGCCGCTTAAGCTCAGCTATCACGTGCCTTGCCATGCCAAGGGCAGCACCGGCGTAAAGGAGGCACCACGGGAGTTTTTCAAGCGTAAGGAGGGGTTTGAATACCGGGAGCTGGACATGGCGGAGAAATGTTGCGGTAGCGGTGGTAGCTTTGCTTTCTTCCACTACGATATTGCTGACCGCATCCGCCAAGAAAAGATGGAAGACATCCGGGAAACCGGGCCAGAGGTAGTAGTCTCGGGTTGCCCGGCCTGCCGGATGCAGCTGGCCGATGGGCTGGCCAAGGAAAATTTGCCGGTGCGGATGGCCCACCCGCTGGAGCTGCTGGAGGTCAAACCCGAAGCCTAAGGGAATGGGGCCCCTGAGTGGCAGGGCCCCTCCAGGAAGATCAGATTAAGGGCGATCATAAGTGGCTGCCTTGGGAAAAAAGGCTAAAAGAAAATTAAATTTTGGTTTCGGAGCAGCAGGATTTTGGTTTAGCGCGTCGAATACCTACTCCATTGAACCAAAGTTCATTATATAAGACACACTGGCAAGGCATGGCTGCTTAACTGAGCAGCCTGGGCTCTTGACAGGAAACAGCAAGGAGGGGGGAGCATGGCCTCGAGGGCAAAGGAAAACCGCTACGAAGTTCCAGCTGTCCAAAGGGCAATCGAGATCTTAAGGTACCTCGCCAACCGGCAGGATGCCAGCTTAACCGATATCCATACGGAGTTGGGGCTGCCAAAAAGTACCGTGTACGGGATTTTGCTGACGCTGGAAGCGGAGGGGTTCATCCGCCGCAACCCTATCGATGGGCGGTTCCAGTTGGGATTGACCTTGTTTGAGCTGGGCAGCTGTGCCGTGGCCCGGATCGACTTTCGCAAGGAAGCCTTGCCCTTTATGGAGGAGCTGATGACCAAGACGCGGGAAACCTGCAATCTGGGGGTAATCGATGGCAACGAGGCCATCTACCTGGAGAAGGTAGAGTGCCCGCGGCCAGTCAAGCTTAGTTCTTGGCCCGGGAAAAGGATCCCCCTTCACTGCACCGCCTTGGGCAAAGTCCTGCTGGCGGGACAGCCCGACAGCCGGGTGAGTGCCATCATCGAGAAGACTAACTTTGAACAGTATACGCCCAACAGCATAACCACGCCGGAGCGCCTGTGGGCAGAAATAGCTGAAGTGCGGAGGCAAGGGTATGCAGTGGATAACGAGGAGCATGAGCCCGAAATCCGGTGCGTGGCAGCGCCGGTGCGGGACCATCGAGGTGAGGTGGTGGCTGCTATCAGCATTGCTGGACCCACGTCGCGGGTGGGACTGACCGACATTCCCAAACTGGTGACGCTCCTGAAGGAGACCTGCGCTAAACTCTCAGCCCGGTTGGGGTACCGGAGCGACATTGCAGCACTATGGGAGTAAGGAAAGGAGATGCAGTCGTTGTCAGAGAAGAAGTTCTTGATGGGAAACCATGCCATCGCCCGCGGGGCGGCCGAAGCCGGCGCCACCGTGGTAGCTGGTTATCCCGGAACCCCAGCATCAGAAATAGTGGAGGATTACGTCCAGTACCCGGGAGCCTATGTAGAATGGGCTGCCAATGAAAAGGTGGCCACCGAGATCGCCATCGGCGGATCGCTGTGCAACCAGCGCAGCCTGGCGGTCATGAAACACAACGGCACCAACGTGGCCACCGACTTCATCATGCACCTCAATTTCACCGGGGTAAAGGGAGGAATGGTGCTTTTGTCCGCCGATGACCCGGGCGCCAATTCCTCCCAGAACGAAGAGGATACCCGGATCCTGGTGCATACCTATGGTCACCTGCCCGTCTTCGATCCCTCGACGCCGGCCGAAGCCAAGGCCATGATCAAGGATGCCTATGAGCTATCGGAGAAGACCGAGCTCTGCTTCGTCCTGCGTCCGGTGATGCGCATTTGCCACGCCCGCTCCATCATTGAGCTGGAGCCGCTTCCGGACAAGCTAAGAGAGCCCAGCCTTGAGAACGACCGCTCCCGCTACGTCATGAGTGCGGTAGCCGAGCCGGCTTACGGCGGCACCCTGCGCCCGGTAATCCGCCACCGCTGGCTCAATCAGAAGCAGGAAGAGCTTTCCGCCATTATGGAAGAGAGCCCCTACAACTGGATCGAGGAGGGCGAAGGCGAGGTCGGCCTGGTGGGCTGCGGCATCGGCTATTCGTACATCAAGGAAGCTCTGGAGATCGCCGGAAAGAAGCTGCCGATCTTAAAGCTTGGCACCCTGCCGCTGCCAAGGCAAAAAGTAATCCAGTTCCTCCGCTCGGTGAAGAAGGTCCTGGTCTACGAAGAGGTGGAACCGGTGGTGGCCCGGATGCTCCGGGAGATCGCCTATACCGAAGGCATTGAAGTGGAAGTGCTGGGCCGGGACAACTTCCTCCCTCCCGAGGGAGAAATGTCCGCCACCTACGTGCTTAAGAGCCTGGGCCAGGTAGTTCCCTCCTTCAAGGATGATTTGCCTTTTGCCCATGAGCCCATCCCGGTGCCTACCCGCATCCGCAGCCAGTGCGTGGGCTGCCCTTACCGGGGTATGCTCCATGCTCTAAAGACCACCATCCGGAAAAACAAGGGCATCGTCACCGGCGACATCGGCTGCCACGACGCGGGAAGCTTTGCCCCCATGGAGGTGCAGTCCACCATCTACTGCATGGGCTCCTCCATCCCCATGGCCATCGGCATGGCCAAAACCGGCATCGACCGGCCCATCTACGCCATGATCGGGGACTCGACTCTCTTCCATAACGGCATCATCGGGCTTTTGGATGCCATCTACAACCAGGCCAACGTCACCGTCATCATCAACGACAACCGCACCACCGCCATGACCGGCTTCCAGCCCCACCCGGGCAGCGAGGTCAACGTTCGCGGCGAGGAAGCTCCCTATATGCACATTGACAAGATCGCCAGCGCCATGGGGGCCAAGGTCTACTATATCGAGCCCTACGACATTGAGGCCACAAAGAACACCTTCCTGGAAGCGGCCAAGGAGCCGGGCACCAAGGTGGTCATCGCCAAGGCTCCCTGCTTCCTCCGGAGCTCGCGCTTGGGGAT
This sequence comes from Clostridia bacterium, assembly GCA_014360065.1. Taxonomy (NCBI): domain Bacteria; kingdom Bacillati; phylum Bacillota; class Clostridia; species Clostridia bacterium. The sequence continues at coordinate 12,886 of JACIYF010000026.1, forward strand.
AAAGACCTTCCCCGAGCGGGTGGTCAAGGTGGACCCGGAGCGCTGCAACGGCTGCAAGGTGTGCATCAACGACTTCGGTTGCCCGGCCTTGATCTTTAAAGACGGCAAGGTTCACATCGACGAAGCGACCTGCGTCCACTGCGGGCTGTGCGCGGACGTATGCAAGAGGGGGGCTATTAAGTGAAGCTGAACCTGGTGATTGCTGGCGTGGGCGGCCAAGGAAACATCTTTGCTTCCGAGGTCATCGCCCAGTACGCCATGAAGAAAGGATACAACGTCTTTGGTACCGAGACCATCGGCGCCGCCCAGCGGGGCGGTTCGGTGGTGTCCCACGTGCGCATTGCCGACGGTCCTATCTACTCGCCCCTGGTGCCCCAAGGACAAGCTGACTACCTGGTAGGGTTTGAGCCCATGGAGGCTCTGCGCTATATCAACCTGACCAAGCCGGGGGCTACCTTCCTGATCAACCGGAGCCAGGTACCGACTATTTCCATCAACATGGGACTGGACCGCTACCCGGAGGAAGGGGAGATAATCAAGACCTTGTCGGAAGCTGCCTCCTGTGGCTACGCTATTGACGCCACCAAGGCGGCGGCCCAGATGGGCAACACCATCTATACCAACGTCATCCTCCTTGGGGCCCTGTCCAAAATCTGCCCGCAGCTGGAGCCGGAAGGGATATTGGAAGCCATCTTGGGGCGTCTCAAGCCCAAGACCCATGAGGCCAACCGCAGGGCCTTTGCCCTGGGGCAGGAATTGGTGAGCGCCCCCGAGGCCAAGGTTCTGTAGCCCATAAACCTTAAGTCTGGCCGGGCGCGGTTTCCACCGGGCTTCAGCCAGCGAGCTACCAGCTTACGGCCCGTCACCCGGGAGGCTGCCCTCCTCCCGGGCGGGCAGGGCCGGTGAAAAGGACAAGGGGGTAGTGAAGGATGGATTATTCTAAGACTATTAAGACCTTTGATGACTTCAACGTGGGCGACAAGGCCTGCTTTGCCAAGACCATCACCGATGCCGAGGTGGCCTTGTTTGCCGGGATTACCGGCGATTTCAATCCCCTGCACATCGATGACCAATATGCCAGCTCCACCAGGTTTGGGCGCCGGGTGGTGCACGGGATCTTTAGCACCGGCCTCATCTCCACTGCTCTTACCCTCCTGGGGACGGGCTGCGTTTATCTGTCCCAGGAAGTGAAGTTCAGGCGCCCGGTGTTTGTGGGAGACACCATTACTGCCGAGGCGGAAATTATCGAGAAGCGGCCCGAGAAAAACATTCTCATCGTCAAGACCACCTGCACCAACCAAAACGGGGAAGTGGTGGTAGATGGGCAGGGGGTGCTAATGGCGCTGAAAGAGCTTAAGCCGGAGACCTAACAAGAGGCACGAGACCGCCGTTACCGACAAGGAATTGGAGGTGCTAATCTTGAAGAGTCCAGAGCAGTATATTGAGAGCCTTCGCCAGCTCAAGCGTAAAGTTTACATCCAGGGCCAGCGGGTAGAGAACGTAGTCGACCACCCGCTGGTGCGGCCCTCGCTGAACGCTTTGGCCATGACCTTCGCTTTGGCCCAGGATCCCGAATATCAGGAACTAGCCACGGCCAAGTCCCACCTGAGCGGCCATACCATTAACCGTTTTACCCATATCCACCAGAGCAACGAAGATCTGATCAAGAAAGTGAAGCTGCAGCGGGTCCTGGGCCAGAAAACTGGCTGCTGCTTTCAAAGGTGCGTGGGCTTTGATGCCATGAACGCCGTTTACAGCACCACCTTTGAAATTGATGCCGATAGAGGAACCAGCTACCACCAGCGCTTCCTTAACTTCCTCCGTTACGTCCAGGACAACGACCTGGTGGTAGACGGGGCCATGACCGACCCCAAAGGAGACCGCAGCCGGCGGCCTCACCAGCAGGCCGACAGCGACCTTTTCATGCATGTGGTGGAAAAGCGTGACGACGGGATCGTGGTCCGGGGAGCCAAGTGCCACCAGACCGGGGCCCTGAATTCCCACGAGATCCTGGTCATGCCCACCCTTTCCATGCGGGAAGAAGATGCCGACTATGCGGTTTGCTTCGCCGTGCCGGCGGATGCCCCGGGCATCACCTTTATCTTAGGACGGCAGGCATCGGATACCAGGAAGCTGGAACCGGGCAACCTAGATGTGGGCAACGCCAAGTTCGGCGGCCACGAAGCCTTTGTCATCTTCCACAACGTATTCGTACCCTGGGAACGGGTATTTATGTGCGGGGAGTATGAGTACGCCGGCCGCCTGGTGGAGCGGTTTGCCGGCTACCACCGCCAGTCCTACGGCGGCTGCAAGGTGGGCGTAGGCGACGTCCTCATCGGCGCCACCGCCAGCGTGGCCGAGTACAACGGGGTGGAGAACAGCGCTTCGGTCAAGGATAAGATTACTGAGATGATCCACCTAAACGAAACCCTGTATGCTTGCGGGCTGGCCTGCTCGCTGGAAGGGAAGGCCACCAGGTCCGGCAACTACCTGGTAGATTTGCTTTTGGCCAACGTCTGCAAGCTCAACGTTACCCGCTTCCCCTATGAGATTGCCCGGCTGGCCGAAGATGTGGCCGGGGGGCTGATGGTGACCATGCCCTTTGAGGCCGACCTCAGGAACCCGGAGACGGCCGGGTTTATGCAGAAGTACTTCTGCGGCGTGGATGGGGTATCGGTGGAAGACCGGTTGCGAATGCTCCGGCTGATCGAGAACCTCACCCTGGGTCCAGGGGCAGTGGCCTACCGTACCGAGTCCATGCACGGGGCCGGCTCACCCCAGGCTCAGCGCATCATGATTACCCGCCAGGCCGACATGGCCGAGAAGAAGAAGCTGGCCCGGGCCCTGGCCGGGATAGAAAAGTAGTAGCAGCCTACTGCAGTGCATTCTAAAAATGGTGCCCTTGCGGGAGGGTGCACAACTAGGCATGAAAAAGGTTGCGCGAGGGTGCCGGGGCGCTGGCCCGGAAGCGACATTAAGCCGAGCGGCTAAGCCACCTCAGCGACAGCGAGGGCAGAGGCGGGCCGGAGGGCAGGATGCCCGGAGCCGGCCACGGACATGGACGTCCGATTGGCCGGGTAGCCCGCCGAAGCCAGAGATGGAGCGCTAGGTGGCTCCGCGCAGGATTACGGAGCGGAGGGCCAGCGCCCCAGGTTGGAAATAAGTGCTTTTTGAAGGAGGTAACCCTTGATGGATTTTCGCCTCAGCGAAGAAGAAGAGCTGATACGCAATACCATTCGCGATTTCGCCGAGAACGAAGTTGCCCCCCGGGCGGAAGAGATCGACCGTACCGGGGAGTTCCCCGCCGACCTGATTAAGAAGCTGGCCGATATGGGCATGATGGGCATCCCCATCCCCGAGGAGTACGGTGGCGGCGGCGCCAGCTACATGTCCTACATCGTCACCATTGAGGAGCTGGCCCGGGCCTGCGCCTCCACCTCGGTAATCGTGGAAAGCCACGTATCCCTATGTGCCGAGCCCATCCTCAAGTTCGGCACCGAAGAGCAGAAAAAGAAGTACCTGGTACCGCTGGCCCAGGGCAAGATGCTGGGCTCCTTTGGCCTGACCGAGCCCAACGCCGGGTCCGATGCCGGCGGCATGCAGACCACCGCGGTCCTGGACGGCAACGAGTGGGTGTTAAACGGCTCCAAGATGTTCATCTCCAACTCCGGAGTAGCCGACATTACCATTGTCCTTGCGGTTACCGACAAGGAAAAGAAGACCCACGGGGGCATCAGCGCCTTTATCGTCGAGGCCGATAACCCCGGCTACTCCACCAGCGCTCCCCTGGATAAGCTGGGCATCCGCGGCTCCCACACCTGCGAGATCACCCTGGAGGACTGCCGGGTGCCCAAGGAGAACCTCCTGGGCGAGGTGGGTCAGGGCTTCAAGATCGCCATGTGGGCCCTTGATGGCGGCCGCATCGCCATCGCCGCCCAGGCCCTGGGGATTGCCCAGGCCGCTTACGAGGAAGCGGTCCGCTACTCCCTTGAGCGCAAGCAGTTCGGGCAGCCCATCGGCAGGTTCGAGTTCGTCCAGGGCATGCTGGCGGACATGGCCACCGAGATCCAGGCCGCCCGGCTCCTCACCTATTACGCTGCCTGGCTAAAAGACCAGGGCCTCCGCTACACCAAGGAGGCGGCCATGGCCAAGCTCTATGCCTCCGAAGCCGCCATGCGCCATACCATCAAGAACGTCCAGATCCACGGCGGTTACGGCTTCATGATGGAGTACCCGGCCCAGCGGCATATGCGCGACGCCAAGATCACCGAGATTTATGAGGGTACTTCCGAGATCCAGCGCATCGTTATCGCCAACAACATCCTGAAGGAGTTTAGCCGATAAGCTCTAGACTCCCCCCAACCCTCCAACCTACCTACCTACCCGATGGAGCGGCCCCAAATGGCAATGATTTGGGGCCGCCTCTGGCTTTTCTTCTGCCTATGGCTGAGACTGGTGGATTTAATTGCCCCAGCGACGGGTCCGGGTTATACTTGGGCTTCCCTTGATCTTCCTAAGCCAACCTTTGATCCCCAATCCTTTTCAGGTAATGCCGATGGTTAAATTCAGGTTAAATTCAATTTTGCGATTAAGTTAGCAGGATTTTAGGAAAACCAATAGAAAACACATAAATAGCGAGTTAAACGATTCAGTAAGACTTAGCGCTTGGAAAATACCGGCATCCGCGCTAATATAACTGCCGGAGCAGCGAAGCTCTTTTAACCGCAGGTAGCCAGGGCGTAACTTGGGTACGCAGGGATGTTTTGCTTGGATGGCTGGCAATAGCGGCGGGTTGTTGGACAAAAAAGTGCCTTAGGGTGCTTTTTTGTGGAGGTTGCCGGTCGGAGAACGAGTAGGAACTGTGCAAAAAGTATACCAAGCCAACCTCCGATGCTGGCTTAGCGAGGCACCCGAGGTGATTTTGCGGCCTAGTTTAAACGTTTAATGGGAAAGAGGTGTAGCATGCCAACGATCAAGGACGTTGCCCGGGCGGCGGGCGTATCCATAGCTACTGTATCCTACGTTTTCAACGGTGTGCCTAAGGTGGGGGAGAAAACCCGGCGCAAGGTGCTGGAGACAGCCCGGGAACTAGGCTACATTCCCCACAAGGTGGCTTCGCAGCTGGCTTCCCGGCACACCCGTACCCTGGGGGCCATTTTCCCCTACGTAGTCGTAGAAGAATCCTCCTCCGGGCAAGAGCCTAACTATTACGTTACCGAAGTCATCTGGGGCATTGAAAACACCGCCCAAAGGCTGGGTTACGGTCTCTTGATTGCTGGATGGGGTCCAGAATCCAACTGGGAGCTTCCCGCTATGCTTCGGGACGGCAGTGTGGAAGGGGTCTTCCTTACCGGAGGATTGTATCCTACTGAGTTTATCCACCAGGTAAAGGATACCGGTATCCCTGCCGTACTGGTAGGAGTTACCGCTCCCGAAAACATGCTTGACTCGGTTTCGGCGGATAACGAGGAGGGCGCCTTTCAGGCGGTAAAGCACCTCATCTCCCTGGGCCACCGGCGGATTGGTTTTATCAACAGCCCGGCCGTAAGCCGTACTAGCGAGGAAAAGGCAAGAGGGGTGCGCCGGGCGCTTCGCTCCAGCGGGATAAAACCCGATCCCGACCTTACTCGCGAAGGTGATTTTAGCGTTAAGAGCGGCTACCAAGCAGCCCGCGACTTGCTCACTCTTTCCAATCCCCCTACTGCCCTGTTCGTGGGTGACGACGCCATGGCGGTGGGAGCCCTGGAAGCAGCTCGGGGGCTCAATTTGGAGGTCCCGGGGGATGTAGCCATCGTTGGCTACGGCGATGGCCCCATGAGCCGGATTACCATTCCACCCCTGACCACGGTGAGGATAAAAAGGGACCGGTTGGGGGAAATGGCGGTGCGTTGCCTGATTGATCGCATCAATGGCATTAACGACGTTACCGTCACCATCAAGCTGACTACCAAGCTGGTTGTTCGTAGCTCATGTGGCGCCAAATAGGCAGGCGCTTATGCCTTTACTCTTCCGAGGCTTCATATCCCCAGCGGTGTTGACCTTTCTTTCTCTTGCCTACGAAAGGAGCCATGCGCTAAGCGCTTAACCAAGTCTTCCCAAAGTACAAAAGCTTCTTTACAAGTTAAATTAGTTAAATTGTGAAGCAAGGAAGGAATTTAAAAGTAAGTATAGAATCAAATAAATAAACTAGGTTAAATGCTTAACTAAATTATCTATAGCTTATGCTGGGTATGGCATATGAGGCGCTAGGCCGTTACCAGCTCTCATAAGGCAGCCGAGGCCCAAGCGGCCTAACAACAAAGAACCTTGGAGGGATTCACTGTGGGGAATCTTAGAATAAGGCCCATTCAGGTAGGCACGCTTTCAGGGGACAAGTCGGCCCTCACCTATATGCGCAACTACGGGGTGAGGTACGATCAGCCGGCCCTCATCTGGTACATTGATGGGGCCGAGAAAAAGATCCTGGTGGATACTGGCCCTTGCGATCCCGAGTGGTCGGCCAAGTACCATTGGCCGATGACTCGTACTCCAGAGCAGGAGCCGGCCACGGCGCTTAAGCTAGCCGGCATCGATCCCGAAAGCATCGAAATCGTCATCCTCTCCCACCTGCACTGGGACCATGCTTTCAACAACCACCTCTTCCCCAATGCCGAATTCATTGTCCAAGAGGCAGAGCTGCGGTATGCCATCTGCCCCCTGCCGGTGCATGCCAACGGTTATGAAGCGGTAACCATCGGCATGAGACCGGACTACTACACCCATACCAAGTACACGGTTATTAACGGGGATCAACAAATCGTACCCGGCGTATCGGTAATCCTCACCCCGGGCCATAGCCCCGGTTCCCAGTGCGTGGTGGTGGAGACCAAGAAGGGTAACTATGTCATCGCTTCCGATACCGTGCCCCTGTTTGAAAATTGGGAGGGAACAGGGCACATAAAGCATCTTCCCAGCACCATCCATGTGGGACTGGTGGAGTACTTCGAGAGCCTGGAAAAGATCGAGAAGGTGGCTGACTTTGTCCTTCCCGGCCACGACATGAAGGTCATCGAGCACCAGTGGTACCCTGAAGACTAGTCAAACTAACCAACTAAGCAAAAGCTACTATGCCTGGGGCTGGGAAAGGGGAGGGGGCAGAAAGCTTCCGTACTCAACTCTCCCAACCTCAACCTGGAGGGAGAAACCTGTGCGGATCGAAACTTGCGATGTACTAGTGCTTGGAGGGGGGGTAGCTGCCCAGCGGGCGGCGGTGGCCGCCGCCCAGGCCGGCCAAAAGGTAACCATGATCATAAAGGGCGGGGGCACCTGCTCGGCGGGTTTAGTCGGCTACAATGTGGCTTTTCGGAACGCCCCTTCGGGCGATAGCCCAGCCAAGTACTTTGATGACCTGATGAGCGGAGGAGGTTTTCTTAATAATCCCAGGCTCTTGGCTGTCATGGCCTATGAATCTGAGTCAACTGCTTATGAGCTGGAACAGCTGGGAGTGCCTTTCGACAAAGACAACGGGCATTTTGCCGTTCGCCAGGCGGCTGGCTCCAAGTACCCCCGCACCATTCACTATGGCGACCAGATCGGCCCGGTAGCCATGGAAAAGCTTCTAGCCCGGTTTGATGAGCTGGGCGGAAAAACTGTTCGCCGTACTGGGGGTATTGCCCTCATCAAGGATGGAGAGAAAGTGATCGGAGCTCTGGCCATCGATTACGCTAAGGAGGAGCTAATTGCTTACCTGGCCAAAGCCACTGTTCTGGCTACCGGCGGCCTGGGGTATTTGTATGGTTTTTCCACCAACCCGCCCGGGATCGTGGGCGATGGCATGATCATGGCTTATGAGGCCGGGGCTACCCTGATGGACATGGAGTTTGTCCAGTTTGAGCCCTTCATCTTCGTGTGGCCAGAAAACATAGCTACCTTTAGCGTTCCTACTACCTTGGTCTGGGATGGGGCCAGAATAACTAACCGATTGGGAGAGGAATTCCTACCCAAGGATCCAAGTGGCAAAGTCAAGCCTCTCACCAAGGACGTGCTTTCCCGTTACCTCTATTTCGAAGTTAGGGAAGGTCGGGGATCGGACCACGGCGGGGTCTTCTTTGACGCGTCGGTGCTCCCAGCGTCTATCCTTGAGAACTATCCCCGCTTCATGCATCGGTGCCGCATCTCCGGCATTAACCCGGCCAAGGATGCCATGGAAGTAGCTCCGGCTGCTCACCATATGATGGGGGGTGTAGTTATCGATGAGAACTGTTTTACCGGCATCCCTGGCCTCTTTGCCGCCGGCGAGGTGGCGGCTGGGGTGCACGGGGCCACCCGCCTGGCTGGAGCCGCTGGCACCGATGTCCTAGTATTCGGCAAGCGGGCTGGAGTCGCGGCTGCTGCCTATGCGGCGGGACAGGCTCTGCCTCAGGCTTCTGAGGGCCGGATCCAGGAGAGCGCTTCCCCCATCCTTGCTCTCCTCGATGCCTCCGCTCCTGATACCGCAGCGGGTCGGGCCCAAGCCTTAAAGGATCTCAAGACTATCCTTTGGGACAAGGTGGGCATAGTTAGGGAAGCTGAAGGCCTTACCGCGGCTCTGGAAGAGATTAACTCTCTATCCAAACAGGTTTCAGCTTTCAAGGCCCGCACTGTATCCGAGCTGGCGGAGCTTTTGGAGGTAAGAAACTCCCTGCTTCTGGCTCGGATGATCGCCACCTCTGCCTTGATGCGGGAGGAGAGCCGCGGCGATCATTACCGGGCAGACTTCCCGGAGCGAGACGACGTCAAGTGGCTTAAGAACATCCTGGTGGTTAAGCCCGATACCCGGCCGGTGGAGCCGCCGGTCAACCGGGCCGAGGTGGTGAGAATGGGAGAGTAGAGCGCAAGGGGCGGCGTACCTTGGTGGCCCTTATTGAGCAACCTTGAGCTGCTCAATAAGGGCCGGTCCTAGCACCAGTCTTAAACACTTAGCAAGAATGGAGGGAGACCATGACCAAGGCCGGGAACATTATTGCAGCTATTTTGGGAGCATTCTTTACTTTGTTTCTTCCTTTTGTAGCGGCGGAAGCTGCTCCTGGGGGAGCACAGGCTGGCCCGAGCAGCATGGCGGGCATCCTCACCCTGATTATCTTCGCGATTTTGGTAGCTTTGATTATGCGAGAGACCATCCCAGCAATTCTAGGTCTCATCCTCATGGGCATCTTTCTGCCGTTGGTAGCTGGAGTTCCGGGGCGGGTAATTCTAGACAAGGTTCTGGCTGAGGGCGCGGTTGCCCAAGGAAAGACAATTATCATAATCATCTTTGGCGCTTGGATAGGGCAAGTTCTTGTCAAAACAGGCATAGCTCAAAGTATCATCCGTATGGCGGCGGAGCTTGGGGGTGATAAGCCTCTGTTAGTGGTGCTGCTAATTTCCCTGGCTACTGCCTTCATTTCCGTGGGCTTATACGGTCTTGGGCCAATTATCATGATCGGGGTCATGGCGCTGCCGATTATGATGACGCTAGGAGTATCTGCACAAGTTGCCACTACCATCTACCTGCTATCGACTGTTGCCGGATATATGCTTAATCTGACGCTATGGGGTTCCTACCAAGGGATCACCAAGGTGGCCTTCGATCAACTGATGCCTATGCCCATAATCATGGCCATTGTAGTACTAGTTTTCGCCATAGTTTATGTTTGGGTACACGTATCCAAGCTGGGCCATGCATCTGCTTGGGCAGTGCAAACGGGATCTCCGGAAACGTCAACTGTCAAGCGGGTTAATGGGCTAGCCATGCTTTCTCCGATCATTCCAGTCCTAGCTTACTTTTTCCTTAGGATTGATGTAATACCTTCCCTCATGATTGGCATACTCTGGGCGTTTGTAACCACTGCAAAGGGGCGTTCTTGGAAGGAAACCGTTGAGATTTTCCATAAGTCGATTTACGACGCCTTTCCTGACGCAGCCCCGGTAATCATGCTATGGATAGCTGTCAGCATCCTCCTTGCGGCTGTCACTCTTCCCCAGGTAAGCTTGGTTATCAAAGGGCTTATGGGGCACATTGCGCCGACAAGTAAGCTGGGATTCATAATCTTCTTCATTCTACTCATGCCGCTTTCTCTGTACCGAGGGCCGCTCAACATTCTGGGCTTGGGCGCAGGTGTTTTTACGGCCATGGTATCTTTAGGTGCCTTTTCACCCTTGGCTCTGTTTGCGGGGTGGGTGGGGACTATCATCATGGTATCCGTAACGTGTCCTACGGTATCGTGGGTAGCTTGGGCGTGTTCCTACACTGGTACGCCTGTAGCTAAGAATCTTGTTCATACGTTGCCATGGACTTGGGCCATCGGTGCCATAGCGGTTATAGTAGCGGCTATACTCTTTCTTTGATTGAGGAAAGCTAGGCGGTATTTAAGCTTTGGGTTGCCTTATCCAATTGCGGGCACCGAGCCGAGAACGCAAAGCTCGGTGCCCCACAAGGCGTACCAAATCTTGGAGGGATGGTTTTTGTCTAAGGTGAGAATAGGAATAGACGTTGGCGGTACTTTCACCAAAGCGGTGGCAATAGATGCAGAAAACCTCAACCTCGTAGGGAAATATAACGTTCTTACCTCCCATGGCGCCAAAGAAGGTGTAGCTCGCGGTGTGCTGGAGGCCTTTTCCGGATTGCTAAAGCAGCTCTGCATTGATCCTTCTAGCGATATCTCCGTAATTGCCCATAGCACCACCCAGGCCACCAACTCTCTGTTGGAAGGTGACGTGGCACCAGTTGGCGTAATTGGCATGGGCTCAGGGCTGGAAAGCGTCCTGGCGCGAGGGCAGACAGCTGTCAAAAACATTGAGTTGGCACCTGGCCGCTACCTGACAGTTGATCACACGTTTATCGATGTTTCCAGCTTCTCAGATGAAAGAGTAAAAGAAGCCATACAAGAACTTATGGGTCGCGGAGCCAAAGTGGTTGTAGCCAGCGAGGCGTTTGGTGTCGACGATCCTGAGCGTGAGCTGCGAGTGATTGCAGTTGCATCGGAAATGGGCATTCCCGCGACGGCAGCCTGTGACGTTTCTCAGCTGTATGGTTTGACGGTTCGTACGCGAACCGCCATCATCAATGGAAGTATTCTTCCGAAAATGATAGATACTGCCAATTTGACCGAGGAAAGCATAAAGTCTGCCGGAGTAAATGCCCAGCTTATGATCATGCGGGGTGATGGTGGGGTCATGTCCATTGAAGAGATGCGCAGGCGCCCCATCCTTACCGCGCTATCAGGCCCTGCGGCTAGCGCTGCGGGCGCCTTGATGTATCTAAAGATTTCCGATGGAATCTTTCTTGATGTAGGCGGCACATCTACCGATATTGGTGCCATTCGGGCTGGTAAACCCATGGTAAAATACGCTCGCGTGGGTGGCCACAACACCTACCTGAATTCGCTAGATGTGAGGACAATTGGTATTGCTGGTGGGAGCATTGTACGGGCATCTGCCAGCGGAATAATTGATGTCGGCCCCAGAAGTGCTCACATTGCTGGCATGGAATACTCGGCCTTTGCTAGGCCGGAAGAGATCGAAGAGCCGCAAGTAGTAAGAGTAAGGCCTTTTGCTGATGATCCTTCTGACTATGTAGGAATCAAGTGCAAGAATGGCAAAACCTATGCCATAACCAATACTTGTGCTGCCAATGCTCTAGGGTTGATTCCGGAAGGTGACTATGCCAGGGGTAGCGCTGAAGCAGCGCGAAAAGCAATTGGCGCCTTAGCAAAGGAACTAAACCTGCCAGTGGAGGACGTGTGCCAACGAATCCTAGAGATATCTGCTACCAAGTGCCAGAAAGTGATAATGGAATTGATCGACGAGTACAAGCTTGATTTGCATAGCTTAACGCTGGTGGGGTTGGGCGGAGGAGCCGGCGCATTGATGCCAACTATCTCCAAGCTTATGCGGCTGCCTTACGAAATAGCTAACAATGCAGAGGTTATTTCATCGATTGGGGCTGCCTTAGCCATGGTGCGAGATGTAGTGGAGCGTACCATTGTTGATCCCACGCCAGAAGATATTCTTAGGGTGAAACGCGAAGCGGAACAGGCTGCCTTAAGCGCGGGGGCGGCGCCAGGGTCGGTCAACGTGAGCATAGAGATTGATCGCAAGCGCAATCGGGTTAAAGCTATAGCGATGGGTGCCGCTGCCATGGAAGTCCAAGACTTTAAACAAAAGCTCTCCCTCGATGAAGCCAGGCAGTTGGCATCGAAAACTATGGAGATCCCGGCTCAAAGCATCCAGGTGGTAGCGGAGACGGATATGTTCTGGGTACTGGAAGGGATAAAGGAGACCAAGAAGCTGTTTGGACTATTGACCAACAAGACGCGCTTGTCCCGCGTTGTTGATCGTTTCGGAGCTATCCGATTGCGGTTTACGGATCCAGTAGTGGTGACGACTAAGGTGGAAAAGGCCGAAGAAGTTCTCAGCTATGTTTTGGATAAAGTAACTCTGTACGATGATAAGGTTGGCAAGACCTTGGGAGATATTTACCTATTGCTAGGAAGCAGGATTGTGGATTTGTCTGGGCTTACGGCTGAAGAACAAGTATTATCTCTTGCGATCACAGAAGTTGCGGGCTTTGAGAAGGATTATCCTATAGTAGTGATAGGTGCAAGAAAACACGTCTAAAAGTACAGTGTTTCATTGGCTAAAGGCTGGGGGTTGAACCAGGTTGACTTGGGTGAGGCCGGCAAATAGTGAAGCTCTGAGTGTAGCTATCTCCATCCTCCTATCAAGCCGAGGTGGTTCCCAGATAACCAGGGCTAAGGCAGAAGCATGGGCTTCGGAGGCACTGGCAGCCGGGCATAGCCTAGGACAAGAAGTGAAGGCGTGCTACCCGGGACTAGGTCCAGTTGAGGTTGCTCACCAAGTCGGTGTTGGTATAAAGTTCGCTCGCGACAATCGCTGGTTGAGAGCCATTTATACGCCTGAGCCCCCAACCGTAACTATATACCCAGAATCCTTGGAACCTCTGCAGGATCGCTTACATCATCTTCGGCTGCCCCAGGGTTTCTCATTACTGGACCTGGCGATTGCCCATGAACTATTTCATCATTTTGAACATGTACGCGGATCGATTTCTAAGCGGTATTACGTGAACGTTTTTAAACTCGGCCGGTTTAGCCTGAAGACATCCTTGCCCGCCTTGAGTGAAATTGCCGCTCATGCCTTTACTAAAGAACTGCTTGGGCTGGACTTTTACCCCTACCAACTTGATGACTTCGTCGAATGAGCAGCTACTCCCTCCTCTACTCCTCTTATTTCGCAAGGGAATCTGGCTCTGGCACTCCTGGGTCATCTCTGTGCCGTCGTCTCAGCAGTCTTTCTAGACACCTCGGTATTGGTTAGCCGCAACGCTGTTTGCGCGGCTACCAGTGCCAAAAGGGGAAAAAGCACGGTCCCTTCCTTTACCTCTCTAGGGTTTTAGAGGACAAAAAGACGAAGATGGTCTACATCCCCAAGGGCCCATCCGGAGCATGGCGTCCGCCTGTTCCGGCAAATCCGTCCACCCCCGAAAGAGGCGCGATGCCGGGTTAGTCAGTCGGGTATTCTTTTAACACCGTGGCAGCTGATACCTTCCGCTTGTTGGAAGTACCTTCAAGAGCTCAGACGCTGGTCAATTTCCTGCCACCCAAAAAGTTGTTTTTGCGGTATAATAGCCATGCAGGAAAAGCTAGCAGCGTTAAATGGCCTATCTATCGTTACTTCCGGACATCGCAATTGGCTCCATTTTCCGCAAGGGAACGCAAGTCTGCTTTCGAAAAAGGAGCATTCGTGCGAATCCTATCTTCGCCCCATTGTTGGATCCGGTTGACGTCAATGTGCTCTAGCTGGCTCAAAAAGAATTCCTTCACGATAATGATCTCTTTTTCCATTTCTCTTTCACCACCAGCGGGCTTCCGAAACCATTGCTAGCCGCCGCCTGCTCAAAAGTGGAGCGTGGCCCGGAGCTTTTGGCTGAGGCTCGACCTTTAGTGGGACCACCACCGGAACCTGAGAAGCCGGGGCCGAGTGGACAGCCCAACGGTCACGCCGGCTCCAGTGACGAATGCTGGCCAAGAGGCGAAACGGAGTAATGTTGGGACTGCCAGCGTTGATCCGCCAGATAACGTCCAAGTTCTGGCCCGGATAATTGGCTCCTGGTAAAGTCGAAAACAGATAGCGATAGCCAGCTTGGTGGAGAATCTGGATCAAGTCCTGATTATACGCTCCATAGGGATAAGCAAAAAACTGAGTCGGGGCGCCCAGCCGCTCGCGAAAGGTTTGCTGGCAGGCCAAGCTATCTGCCAACATGCGCGCCTGGTACTGGCTTGGGGTTTCGGTTTGGCCAGTACCAGGGTTGAATATCCTGCCTACAGTAGCCGGAGAACTCAGCCCCGGGCCTATAGGAACCAGCTTATGGGAAGAAAAGGTGTGAGCACCAATAGTTATCAAGCCGCTCGCCTGCATTTCCCTAAGTTGTCTCCAGGTCAGGTTCCAATTCTGGCCTACGCTCCCGCTGATCTCAAAAACAGTGGCCGGTACCCGCAACTTCCGAAAGAGCGGAAAAGCCGAATGGTAGAAGCTTCGATAGCCATCATCAAAGGTCAAAACCACCGCTGGTCCGCTGAGGCTTGACTTGCCCTCCAAGTAGTTTGCCATCTCGGAGACAGAAATAATGCAGTAGCCGCTTCTTTTTAGAGCCAGAATCTGGTCCTGAAGGCGGTTAACGCTAATGGTCAATCCCTTTTCCGGCAACCCCAGGTCATGGTATGCCAAGACCACCACCGGCCAGCGTTGGCCGCCAGCAGGTAATTTAGGCCGGCCCGACTTCAGCACGGAGCGGCCTAGCTGGCCCGCCTCTTGCCCTACCAAGGCCAGCTGGGTCCGCCCGAGCGGCGAGCGGTTGGAGCTGGAGCGGACAGCCATATAGGGAACAACCCAATAAAACAAGGAGGCAATTAGGGAAATGATGATTGCAAAAACCGTTACCAGGACTAAAATGCGGTAACCTTTGGCCTTGCGCCGCATAGTCCATCCCTCCCAGCATAACCTACCGGCCGTCGGCGCCATCTAACTCGGGCAACAGCCGTAATACGCCAGAAAACTGAAGTTGCCCTCCAAGCCTCCAGGTTCCGTTCGGAGCAAGCTCTAGCCCCCTAGCTCACTGCCCGCAAGATATTCTCCGCCAGCGTAAACATCCCTGCTGCCAGATTATACTCTACTCAGGGGGCCACCACCATGGGGCTGCATAGGCCAGGCAAAATAAGGGGAGGAAAAAGAGGACAATCACAGGACCGGGCTCGATAACCAGGTCTGCCTACTGTTCCGCTACCAGGAAATCTTCCGGCTGATCCGCTAGCGAGATGGCATCGGAGCAGGCGACTACGACGTTTCGCCCTTTGCCCTTAGCTTGGAAGTCAAAAAAACCGGACCCTTGCGCCTGCCCCGTCAAAAAGAGGAGTTCCCAGCTCGGCGTCAAATACTGAGGAGTACTTCAAGTGGCCAAGCCGTACGGCTGGGTAACCAAATACCAGCCGGTACGTGGGCGGGGCGGTCGAACCAAGACCACCTAAGCCAGAAAGGGTGAGCCGGGGCGGCATATGGTCAGGCGTTGGTTGACTACGTGAAGGCGACGACAACCTCGCCCGACCTCTCGCCGAGATGCACGTCTTCAAGGTTAAGCCCGCACACCTCCGACACCCGAAGCCCGGTGTGGAGAAGAAGAGTCATGACGGCCACGTCCCGCGCCCGGCCGGCTGCCTGGGCCGCCCGCATGAGGGCCATCTGCTCCTTCCTCCCGAGGGACCTCGGGGAAAGCCTCACTTCCTTCAGCTTCTTTACCCCTTCGGTGGGGTGCCCGGAAGCCAGGCCCTCGTCTTTCGCCCACCTGAAAAATGCCGAGAGGGAAGCCAGAGCCCGGTTTATGGTGGCCGGCTTCTGGCCCCGGTTCATGAGATGGCGCTTGAACTCGGCTATGTCGAGGGGCCCGACAGATGCGGGCTCGGGCTCCGAGCCGTAGGTCCCGAGATACCAGCGGGCGAATTTGTTGAGGTCCCGGAGGTAGGCATCAACGGTGGCCGGGCTTGCGTCCCGGCTTCGGAGGTAGTCCGCGAATCCGGTCATCAAGTCGCGATTCATGGAGCGTGTTTCACCTCATGGGAGTATTCGGCAAACGGGAGGGAAGTCCTTCCGGAAGAGGAATCTTATGCGAAGCTCTTATACGTTAGAGAAGGACCTGTACGGTGGTCGGGCGACGCTTAGCCCGGGAATAAAATCGAAGTGACGGGAATTTCCTGTAATTAACTTGGCGCCTACGGATAACACAACTCCCGCGATAAGGGCATCAGGAATCCCCAGCCCGTGGCTGAGCCCGTACTGCTCCAGTAATTCGACTGCCAAGCGAGAAGCAGGGGATGTAACCGGCAGGCTGGCAAAGCCATTCTCTCTAAGGAACTTTTTTATTCTCTGGAGGTCCCGTTTGCCTTCTGCTCCTCTGAAGAGCTCCATCACGGTGATGTCAGTGCATCTGCAATCGTTTTCGGAAAGGGAAAGAGACCGGAGATATTCGCCTGCCTGGGTAAGACCGCGGAAGTAGTCGATGAATATGTCTGTGTCCAGCACGATCAACGGTCCCATTCCTCCCGGCGGAGTTTATCTACCCAGGCGGCTGCATCGTTAAATTCGGGCCGGTGCTCCCACATGCCGAAGCCAATGGGATCAAAACCCCCGGCCTTCCTTTTCTTGCCTTTGCCCGGTTTGCCTTCCCGGGGTTCCACCCCCAGCTTCCGAAAAAGCTCGGCCCGCTCCCTGGCGCTCAGCTTTCCAATCTCCTCCAGCAACCGGTCCACCGCCACGGTCTACCACCTCAAGGTCAATATAACATGCAGATTGCCTTCTAGCAATAACTCTGTCCGCCCTCCTGGTATTTTGCAGTGGATGTTGAGGATGGTGGTCCGGTCATATGCCTCTCACCTGGGACATCTTTTTACCGCCATGGACCAGGCCCTGGCGGTGAAAAACAAGTTTACCCGCGCTATGTCCGGTTGGGAGTCCATAGGCAAAAGGAAAAGGACCATCGTTACCCTGTTTGGCCTTGAGATCACCTACTGCCGCCGGGGGTACCGGAAGAACATCGACGGCCGTATCACCTACCGCTACCCCCTGGATGAGTTCCTGGGCTTAAAGGAAGGGGAGCGCTTCTGCCCCCTCACCCAGGAGATAGCCATCTCTTTGGCTACCAGGATG
>JACIYF010000027.1 GCA_014360065.1 Clostridia bacterium
GGGCCAAGCTGCCAACGGTTCCAGCCTAAAGCTGGTTACGCCTGAATCCCAGGCTAAGGTCACCATTCGTGACCTAAATCTATATTACGGCGACTTCCACGCCCTTAAGAATATAACCATGGATATTTCTGCCCATGAGGTTACCGCTCTCATCGGTCCTTCCGGTTGCGGTAAGTCTACTTTCCTGCGCACCCTCAATCGGATGAACGACCTTATTGCCAATGTCCGCATTACCGGTACGGTGGAGATCGATGGCCGCAATATTTACGACCCTTCAGTAGACGTGGCTTTATTGCGCAAGCGGGTGGGAATGGTATTTCAAAAGCCCAACCCCTTTCCCATGAGCGTATACGATAATGTGGCCTACGGACCCCGTATTCATGGTATCAAGCGCCGGCAAGAACTGGACAGCATTGTCGAGAACAGCTTGCGGCGGGCAGCGCTGTGGGATGAGGTGCGGGATCGGCTGCATCGCTCCGCCCTGGGGCTTTCAGGGGGACAGCAGCAGCGCCTTTGCATTGCCCGGTTGCTGGCGGTGGAGCCCGATATCCTGCTCATGGATGAGCCTACCTCTGCCCTAGATCCTATTTCCATGCTGAAGATTGAGGAGTTAGTCCAAAAGCTCAAGCAGGACTACACCATCGTCATCGTAACTCACAATATGCAGCAGGCAGCGCGGATTTCCCAGCGGACGGCGTTTTTCCTAAACGGGGAAGTAATCGAATACGATGATACCGAGGTAATCTTTACTCGCCCCCGCGACCAGCGCACCGAGGATTACGTTACTGGCCGCTTTGGTTAGCCGAGCCGTAGGTGCGGGGGTTTGCTGGGACCGAGTGGCCAAGCCTTGTCGGACCCAGGTGAGCCAGCGGTTGAGCGCTGGGCGGAGCAGAGGATTGCGGTGCGGTTGGAGGCAGACGGTTCTACGGAGAAGGAGGTTGAAGAGGATGAGTGCTCGTGAAGGTTTTCAGAATTCGCTGGTGGAGCTGCAAAAGGATATCTTGCGGATGGGCAGCTTGGTGGAGGAAGCCATTGCCCGGGCGGTGGAGGCGTTGAAAAAGCAGGATATGGCCTTGGCCAACTCGGTTATCGAGTCCGACCGGGTAATTGATGACCTGGAGCTTGAGATCGAGGATAAGTGCATGAAGCTGATCGCTACCCAGCAGCCCATGGCTAAGGACCTGAGGCGGATCAGTGCCGCCTTTAAAATGGTCACTGACTTAGAGAAAATGGGGGACCACGCCAGCGACATCGCCAAGGCTACCCGCCGGATTGGCAACCAGCCGCTGATCAAACCGCTCATTGACATCCCTCGTATGGCCGAGCTGTCCCAGAAGATGGTTAAGGATAGCTTGGATGCCTATGTCAATGAGAATCCCGAACTAGCCTATGCGGTGGCCCAAGACGACGATATGGTGGATCACCTGCATTCGCAGGTTTTTCGCGAGCTCTTGACTTATATGATGGAAGACCCGCGAACCATCAATCAGGCTACCTACTTGCTCTTCATTAGCCATTACCTGGAGCGGATTGCGGATCACGCCACCAATATTGGCGAGCGGGTTATCTACCTAGTAACTGGCGAGCGCAAGGAGCTCAACGATTAGCGAAGGATTGGCGGCGAAAGCTTTCAGCAACGATTAATGGCGAGGACTGGCTTTAACCTGGAGGATGGCCTTGGTCACGGCCACCGAGAGGTCGGCGCGGTACTGGCTTTCCAAAAGCGCGATCTTAGTGTAGACCTCTCCTTCCTCGCGCACTACGTAATGGGGTTTAAGATCGTTTAAGGCCAAAGCAGCAACATCGTGGGTGCAGACCTCGCATTGACAGGCATCAGGGTACTGCTTGTAAGCTTCTTTTATGAATTCCCAGACAAAGTCTTCCACCATGTTCCTTAGGAACACCTTCTTGGTCGGCACAGCTTATCCCTCCTTGGTTGGGCTCCTTTAAAGAATTCTTCCTGTTAGAGCTGGTTCCTGCTAAGATAAGAAACAAGAAAGAGGAGATAACTTCTAAAATATGGATACAATATTCCTAAAAGCTCCGGCCAAGGTCAACCTGAGCTTAACCGTGCTAGGCCGCAGGCCAGATGGGTATCACGAAATCAAATCGGTCTTGCAGACGCTGGATCTTGCCGATGAGCTGGCATTTAGCCTAAAAGAACCGCCTCAGGTCCAGGTGAGCTGCCGCGGCCCCTGGGCTCACCAGGTGCCAGCTGGGGCCAGCAACCTAGTATTCCGGGCAGCTACCCTGATGCTTGAGGAAGCGGAAAGGGTTGGCCCGAAAGGGCCTTTCGGGGCCAGGATCGAGCTTTTAAAATTCATCCCTGCCGCTGCTGGCCTAGGCGGGGGGAGCAGCGATGCTGCTTGCACCTTGAAGGGGCTCAACCAGCTTTGGCAGCTAGGTTGGGACCAAGAGAAGCTGGTGTCTTTGGCGGGGGAGCTGGGCTCGGATGTCCCCTTCCTGGTGATGGGCGGTACCGCCTTGGCGGAAGGTCGAGGGGAGAAGGTCAGGCCCTTCGTCTCTCGCCTCCGGCTCTCCCTGGTATTGATCAAGCCACCCTGGGGAGTATCTACCCCGGCGGTATACCGGGACTGGGATATGGCCAACCCGGCGGTAAACTCAGATAAGGGAGGGGATGCTAGGCGCCAAGACCGGGAGCGCCGGGACCCCACCCAGGTTCTCATCCATGCCCTTGAGGCGGGGGACCGGGACCGGGCCTTGGAAGCTATGGGCAACGATTTGGAGCCGGTGACCTTGAAAATGCATCCCGAGCTGCAGGAGGCCGGGCAGGCCCTTTTGGCCTGCGGGGCCACCAAGGTGATGCTGTGCGGCAGTGGCCCCACGCAAATGGGAATCATGGATGGTCCGGAGGCAGCGTCCAGGGCAGCTCGGGTGCTGAAGGGGTGGTTTCCCGGTTGGTGGGTCCAGGAAGCTTGTACCGGAGAGCCCACCTAAGCTTTGCCGACCAAGATTGGAGGTGAACCAATGGGGCGAAGAGAGCTCAGGGTGCAACTTGAGAGCGTTCAGCCTTTGCGAGAAGTAGTCTTTGAAACCTTGAGGCAGGCCATCATCGACGGCGTCCTTAGGCCGGGAGAAAGGCTGATGGAGGTACAGCTGGCCGAAGAAATGGGGGTGAGCCGGACTCCAGTGCGGGAAGCTATCCGCAAGCTGGAGCTGGAGGGGTTTGTGGTCATGGTTCCCCGCAAAGGAGCCTACGTGGCCGACTTCTCAGTCAAGGACATTGCCGATGTCTTTGAGATCCGGGCGGCCTTGGAAGGACTGGCGGCCGGTTTGGCGGCCGAGCGCATCACCGACGCCGAGCTGGAGGATCTAGAGAGGGCTTTGGTCCGGGTAGGGGAGTGCGCCGAAAGCGGCGACATCGAGGCGCTGGTGGCGGCGGATACCCAGTTCCACGACATCCTTTATCGGGCTAGCCGCAACCAGCGCTTGGTGCAGATCATCAGCAATCTTCGGGAGCAGATCCAGCGCTACCGGAAGGTATCCTTGGCCCACCCGGGACGCAGCCGCAACACCATCGAAGAGCACAAGAAGATCGTGGAAGCAGTGGCCGAGCGCAATGCTACCCTGGCGGAAAGCTTGGCCCAAGACCACATCGAAAACGCTGAAAACAGCATGATGGAAGCCCTAAAAGCCAGCGGAGAAATGGTCAAGAAGGAGGCTTGAGCATGGGTGACCATGACCAAGGAGCCAAGCCAGCCCGGGGTGCCGAGCCCATTGATGCCATCGTCCTGGCCGGTAGCCCCAATACCGGCAAGTTAAAGGAGGCTAGCCCGGCTGCCTATGAAGCTTTCATTGAAATTGCAGGTCGGCCCATGGTGGATTACGTGGTGCAAACCCTGTTAGCCTGCCCCAGCATTGGTCGCATTGCCATAGCTGGCCCCCAGGAAGAATTAGGCCGGCTCTACCGGGACCGGGCCGGCAGCCACCGCCTGATCCTGGCTCCGGGCGGGGAAACCTTGGCCCAGACTGGGATTAATGCCATCGAAGCTTTGCAGCCTAAAGGATTGGTTTTGGCCGCCACTTCTGACATACCCCTGCTTACTCCCCCGGCGGTAGAAGATTTCATCAGCCAGTGCCAAAAGCTGCGGCGCCAGATGCAGGGAAACCTTTTCTATGCGGTGGTTCCCAGGGAGGACAACGAGGCCCTTTACCCGGGGGTGAAGAGGACTTATGTCAACTTGCGTGGGCTAACAGTCACCGGGGGCAATATTTTCCTTTTGGACCCGGAAATCATCCCTAGGGCGTTGGCGGCAGGCGAAGAGCTGATTGCCTTGCGCAAAGAACCTTTCAAAATGGCCCAAAAGGTGGGCATAGGATTTATCATTAAATTCATCCTTCGCTTGGCCAGCCTCCAGGAGGCGGAGCAGAAGTTCTCCGGCCTTTTGGGAGTGCGGGGGCGGGCAGTAATATCTCATTACCCAGAAATTGGGATAGATGTCGATAAGCCCAGCGACCTGGAGCTAGCCATCAAAGCTTTGGCTCAACCGTCGTCTACCCCCTAAGGTGGCGTGGGCGGTTAGCTTTTGCTGGCTGATTTCGGGCTGTCCAAGCTCAGTCACTGTCGAATTTAGGTATAAAATGGCTAAATTAGGAGCAAAATAGGTTACGAATGGCTGGAGGAATTTTGTGGCAGAGAGAGAATAAACCACCATATCTGGAGTTAGTTAGCTAAGGAAGGTGGTATCGTCAATGACAGTGACTGACGTGCGCATCCGCAAGCTCAACCCCGAAGGGCGGATGAAGGCGGTAGTCTCGGTGACCTTCGATGACGTCTTCGTAGTACATGATGTCAAGGTAGTGGAAGGGCAAAAAGGGCTGTTTGTGGCTATGCCCAGCCGGCGCACGCCTGAGGGGGAGTTTCGGGATATTGCGCACCCTATCTGCTCGAGCGCTCGGGAAATAATCCAGTCGGCGGTGCTAAAGGCTTATAAGGAAGCCATGTAGACTAGCGGTGGCCATTGGCTCTCAGCACCGGAACTAGATTTAAAAGCTGGAGAACCACGGCAGGACAGATTCCTCCCTGCCGTTTTTTGTTGTAGCGCCTTAGGCGGATGTTACTTGCCGAGGCCGGTCAGGGCTCAGGGGATTAATAGCAGCAGGAAATGGCCTGCATAAGGTGAATATTAGGATAGCCAAGGCCGTGTCAGGTCACAGTGAAACGGTTGAGCGCTGGGAGGAAGGTAGATCGGCGACCCGGCAGCTCAGGAAGGAGAGGAAAGCATGGGGGAAATTGCTGCGGTGGTCTTGGCGGCCGGCCAAGGCACCCGCATGAAATCTAAACGGGCGAAAGTGTTGCACCCAGTTGCAGGGAGGCCCATGGCTGAATATGTGCTCCAGGCCTTGCGCCAGGCTTCCGTGAAGCGGGTGTTGGTGGTAGTGGGCCACCAGGCGGAAGAGGTCAAGCAAGCCCTGGGACCGGAATGGGAGTACGTGCTGCAGGCCGAGCAGCTGGGTACCGGCCATGCCGTGGCCCAAGCCTTGCCAGCCCTTTTGGAGGCTGAAGCCCAGGTGGAGGCGGTGCTAGTGCTGTGCGGCGATACCCCGCTGATTCGTCCCACCACCATCCAGCTGCTGGTGGAGGCCTACCAAAAAGCCCCTGACCCGCCGGGAGTCATAGTGCTTACTGCCCGAGTCCCGGACCCCAAGGGGTACGGCCGGGTCCTTCGCAGCCCTTCCGGCGAGCTGGTAGCCATTCGCGAGGAGAAGGACTTGGCGGGGGCACCGGAGCTGTTGGCCATTAATGAGGTCAATACCGGTATCTACTGTTTTTCTTTGCCGGCTTTATCGGCGAGCATTTCCCAACTGGGCCGGGAAAATGCCCAGGGCGAGTACTACCTCACCGATAGCATTGAGCTGATTCGCCAGCAGGGGCTCCGGGTGGAGGCCCTGGTGGCGCCGGACTACCAAGAGGTTCTGGGGGTCAACAGCCGGCTGGAGCTGGCCCGGGCCGAAGCCATCCTGCGGGATCGGGTTCGGGTCCGGCTGATGGAAGCCGGGGTGAGCATCATGGATCCCGCTTCCACCTTTATTGATGATGGCGTGCAGATTGGCTCCGATACGGTTGTTCTCCCCTTCACCTACATCTTTGGCCACACCCAGATCGGCCGCGATTGTCAGATTGGCCCTGGCACCACCATTTCTGATAGCACCATTGCCGACGGGGTCAGCATCCAGCAGTCGGTGCTCAAGGAAGTGGAGGTGGGGCCGGGTTGTAACATCGGGCCCTTTAGCTATTTGCGGCCGGGTACCCGCTTGGACCGGGAAGTGAAGGTGGGCGATTTCGTGGAGATCAAGAACTCCTACATTGGCCCAGCCTCCAAGGTGCCGCACCTCAGCTACGTAGGCGATGCTACTGTTGGCGCCCGGGTAAATATAGGTGCTGGCACCATCACTTGCAATTACGATGGTCAAAAGAAGTGGCCGACGGTGATCGGCGATGACGCCTTCATTGGTAGCAATACTAATTTGGTGGCCCCGGTCCAGGTGGGAGAAGGGGCAGTGATCGGGGCCGGCTCTACCATCACCAAGGACGTGCCGCCGGGAGCCTTAGGCATCGCCCGGGATCAACAGCGCAATGTGCCCAATTGGAAGAAAAAACAAAGCAAGGGATAGAATAGAAGCAGGAATTGGGCTAAATAGGCCGAAATAGCTAGGATGGCCATTGTGCACTGAAGCAGAGCTGCGATAACACCATCGGGGGGTTGGCAGGTGAGTAATGGAACCGGACAAGGAAGGCTGAAGCTATTTAGCGCCAATGCCAATCCGGAGCTAGCCAAGGAAATCGCCGATTATCTCGGGGTGCCGCTGGGGGATGCCAAGGTCCGGCGGTTTAGCGACGGAGAGATTAGCGTGGCCATCGACGAAAGCGTCCGCGGCACCGACGCTTTCGTTATTCAACCTACCTGTGCGCCAGTAAACGACAATTTAATGGAGCTTCTGATTTTAGTAGATGCCTTGCGGAGGGCATCGGCCCGGCGGATTACCGCCGTCATGCCTTATTATGGGTATGCGCGCCAGGAGCGCAAGACCAGGGCCCGGGAACCCATCTCGGCTAAACTGGTTGCCAATCTAATAACTGCTGCCGGGGCCCGGCGGGTAGTGGCTATGGACCTGCACGCCAGCGCCATCCAGGGCTTTTTTGATATTCCCGTGGATCACTTGGTGGGGGCGCCTATCCTGGCTGAGTACTACCGGAGCCAGGGATTGGAGAATTTAGTGGTGGTATCCCCAGACCTAGGGGGGGTAACCCGGGCCAGAGACCTAGCCGAGCGGATCGGGGCCGAGCTGGCCATTATCGACAAGCGTCGACCCTGCCCCAATGTGGCCGAAATCATGCACATCATTGGGGATGTAAAGGGCAAGACAGTGATCATGACCGACGATATCATCGATACCGCTGGCACCATGGTACAGGGAGCTGAAGCGTTAATGGCGGAAGGGGCCAAAGAGGTGTATGCTTGCTGCATTCACCCGGTGCTCTCTGGTCCTGCCACTGAGCGCATCCAAAAGTCGCCCTTAAAGGAGCTGGTGGTGCTAAACACCATTCCCTTGCCGCCAGAAAAAAGGACGCCCAAGATCAAGGTGCTGTCGGTGGCTCCCTTGTTTGGGGAAGCCATCATCCGCATCCATGAGGACTTATCGGTGAGCAAGCTGTTTAGCTAAGGCCAGGCCCGGACACGGAGTCGGCGGACTTGCCTTGGGATTTGCCGTTGGCACCTTCATCCTCTAGCGGCTGGGACAAGCGCTTGCCCAGTTCTTTAGTGCTTTGGGCCACTGAGGATGAGATCTTGGAGCCGGCCTGGCGCAGGGACTCCCAGGAGCGGGCCAGGAAATTGGGGGCC
The DNA here is from genome assembly GCA_014360065.1 of Clostridia bacterium. NCBI lineage: Bacteria > Bacillati > Bacillota > Clostridia > Clostridia bacterium. Next base: position 7,866 of record JACIYF010000027.1, read on the forward strand.
GGGATCAGCTCCTTTTCGGCGCCAGCTCGAGCGATCAACAGGCGTGGACCCACGGTTACCAGGAGGTCGGCCGGGAGAAGCATCTTGCCGCCGGCCAAGCTTCCCCACTTGACGGGGACTATCTCTAGCTGGATGATTTTGCCGGTGACTTGATCCCAATAAAACTCCCGGACCAAGCCCAGCTGGATCCCAGCCTCGGTGATCACCCGGCTGCCGATCAAGATTACCGGGTCCTTGAGCAAGGGGGCCAGGGGATGCTGAGGGGTGACCTTTTCCAGGGAGGCACCGTCGGCGGTTACCACCTGATCGCCGATGCTCTTGATGCTGGCGTGGGAGAGCACCAGATTGCTCCTCAGGAAACCTTTGCGGCCCACCACCAGCGCCACTACTGCCAGCTGGTTGGGGTCGACCAGCAGTCCGCGGACGTGGCCGATCTCCTTGCCTTCTTTGAGGCTAATGATGGGGCGAGATATGGCCTTCTTGCTAGGGAGGTTAAGCGGGTTCATAGGGTTCAGCTCCTCTTGCCGGTAGTATTCTGGTAACAGCATATTCCCTGATCTTTGCGGTTATGATAGTCTGTTGTCCTGCCTCGCGGCGCCAGCGCCCAGGCATGGGAAACGTTTCGGAGGCATCAAGGGTATTTTCGAAGAAGGAGTGGATAGAAGTGAATCTGGAACTAGAAGCTGAAGAAAGACAAATTACTGGGAAAGGTCCAGCTGGCAGGTTGCGCCGCCAAGGCTATGTTCCCGGCGTACTGTACGGAAAGGAAGTAGGGAGCCTGCCGATAAAGGTAAAGGCCCGGGAGTTGGAAGGGATGTTGGGCCGAGCCGGAGAAACCACCCTAATCAAGGTCAAGGTGGTGCCCGGGGAGGCTGAGGCCAAAAAAGCCAAGCCCAAGGAGTACACAGCCCTCATCCGGGAGATCCAGCGCCACCCCACCAAGGGGGTTTTGTCCCATGTTGATCTGCTCCAGGTATCCCTCCGGGAGAAGATCGTGGTGGAAGTGCCGGTGCGGCTGATAGGAGAGCCCGCCGGGGTCAAAGAAGGGGGCATTTTGCAGCACGGCCTGCGGGAAGTGGAAATCGAATGCTTGCCGGCTGACCTACCCGAGCATCTAGAGATCGATATCTCGGCTCTCGGAATTGGCGACAAGGTGACCGTGGCCGACTTGTCTGCCCCCGATGGAGTCAAGATCCTATCCGATGCTGACAGCGTGCTGGCCACGGTGGTGGCGCCGCGGCTAGTTGAGGCTGAGGAGCCTCTGGCTGAAGAAGCAGAAGGGGCTGAGGCTGCCGAGACCGAGCAGGAATAAACTCCAAAAAACGAGAGATTAATAAGGAAGGTATTCTATATTCAAGGAAAGCACGGGCGCCTAAGGGTTCTGCCAAAGGCTGTTCGTGCTTCCTTGAGCGAAATGGGGACCTTCCTTTGACTAAGAAGCCAACTCGGCAGACCAAAAAACCCCAACGTCCTGCCAATCTCCGGGAGCAAAAGCCGGGGGCTGGGAGCGGGCCGCTGCCGGGGGAGATGATCCCGGGTGGGCCGCCGGCGGGGGGAGCGGCCCCGCCGGCGGCCCCCTCCGGTCGCCCGTCTCAGGGCCAAGATGTAGAGATGGCCAAGGAATTCCGGCCGGATGGAGCTGGCTCACCCCCTGAAAGCCTTAACCCACCCCCGGACCGATTTATGCCTGGGGAAAGGGCCAAGGAGGCAGGTCGTCCACCGGAAGGGGAACTCTGGGAGAGCATCGACCGTAACCTGGAGGCCCTGCATAAAGTTTTTGGCGCCTCCAGCGATGTGGTATTTCGGGAATTCCGGATTGCCGACGGCGACGTCAGGGCTGCGGTGGTCTACATTGACGGCTTGGTGGATAAGAATGCCATCCAGCGGGAACTGCTCAAAGGGTTGATGCTGGAGAGCGCCTATGCCGATCCCCTGGAGCGAGGTCCTCTAGCCGGGAAAGGCGAACCGGAAGCCCCCAGCTCCTTTCCGGGAACCAGATCGACTTCCGGCGGGCCCTACCCCATGAAAGCCCAGCAGGCCTTTGCGGCCTTAAAAGCCCGGGCCATCGCCATCGGCGAGGTCAAGGAGGCTAAGAGCCTCCCCGAAGCGGTGGAGGAGATCACCAGCGGCAACTCCATCTTCCTCCTCGAAGGATCGGCAGTAGCCCTAAGCCTCAGCACCCGGGGCTGGAAGGAGCGAGGCATTGAAGAGCCTTTGACGGAAGCCTTGGTGCGGGGACCTCGGGATGGCTTCATTGAGACCTTGCGCACCAATACGGCCCTATTGCGCCGCAAGCTTCGGGACGCTGACTTGCGCATCGAGGCTTTAAGGGTGGGCCGCCGCTCCCAGACCGACTGCGCCCTAGTCTACATTGAGAGGCTGACCGATCCTGGAGTGGTGAAGGAAGTCAAGGCTCGCCTGGAAAAGATCGACGTTGACCACATCTTAGAGACGGGGTACATTGAACAATTCATTGAAGACAACTGGTACAGCCCTTTTCCTCAGGCCCAATATACGGAAAGGCCTGACAAAGTAGTAGCGGCGGTGCTGGAGGGGCGAGTAGCCATCCTGGTGGACGGTACCCCCTTTGCTCTGCTGGTTCCGGCGGTGTTTGGCCAGTTTTTTCAGAGCCCGGAGGATTATTATGAGCGCTGGCTAATTTCTTCCTTCATCCGCTTCCTGCGGGTAGTGGCTTCCTACGTGGCCACTTTTTTCCCCTCCCTGTATGTGGCTTTAACTTCATATCACCCGGAACTCTTGCCTACTTCTTTAGCCATCACCTTGGCGGCGGCCCGCCAGGGAGTCCCCTACCCAGTGTGGATTGAGGCCATGCTGATGGAGCTGGCCTTTGAGCTGTTCCGGGAAGCCGGAGCCAGGCTACCCCGCACTATCGGCCAGACTTTAAGCATCGTGGGTGGCTTGATTGTGGGCGAGGCGGCCGTCCGAGCCGGCCTCTCCAGCAACCCCATGGTAATCGTGGTGGCCTTTACCGCCATCGCCTCCTTTGTCATCCCTTCTTATAGCATGGCCATCAGCTTTCGCATGATTCGTTTTCCCTTGCTTTTTGTCGCCGCCTTTTTGGGACTTTATGGAGTCATGCTGGGATTCATCGTTATTAATATCCACATGGTGGGCATGAAAGCCATGGGAGCCACGTATCTTGCGCCCTTTGTCCCCTATCGCTGGACCGACTGGAAAGATCTTTTAGTGCGCATACCTTGGCCAAAGATGAACCGGAGGGCTACCGTTTTTTCGGTCGAAGACCAATGGCGCCAAGGGCGGAGGTGAAAAATTGTACCAGATCCCCGATCGCATTACTCCCAGCCAGCTAGCGGTCCTAGTATCCACTACGGTGGTTGGAGTGGGTTTCCTGAGCATGCCCCGGCACGTGGCCGCGGTGGCCGGCCGGGATGGGTGGATCAGCGTGCTTATGACTGGGGCCTTGGTGGCTTTGGCTTCTTACCTGTTTGCCAAGCTGGCGGTCAGGTACTACCACAAGACTCCTTACCAGATGGCGGAGGAGATACTCGGGCCTTTGGCGGGAAGAATCGTGGGGGTACTATTGCTAGCCTCCTACTTCCTTCTGGCGGCGGTGGTGCTGAGGGACTTTGCCGAAGTGATGAAAGAGGTCCTGCTTCCCAAGACTCCGGTGGAGGTTATGGTAATCACCATGATGCTGACCGTGGCTTACATTGTTCCCATGGGCCTCAACCCTTTGGCGCGGCTGGCGGAGGTCCTCTTCCCCCTCATCATTGTGGCCGTAGCCATCATCTTTACCTTTGCCCAGGCCTCAGCCAACTATGGGGAGTTGCGGCCGGTATTGGCTCAGGGGCTTTCTTCTTGGCGCGGGTTACTGGCCGGGGTGAGGATGGCCCATTTTGCTTTCATTGGCTTCGGGGCCATCTTGTTTGCGGGCCCGTTTGTTACCCAAAGGGAAGAGGTTGTGTCCGCCAGCTTGTGGGGCATGGCCCTGCCAATCACAGTCAACTTCCTAGCCATGATAATGTCCATTGCCAACTTCGGACCCTTGGAGACCAGCCAGCTCATGTACCCGGTGCTGAATTTGGGAACCGGTACCAGCCTCTCCTCGGATCTGGTGCCCCGGCTAGACTTGGTGATAATGGTGCTGTGGGTGTTCGCAGCCTTTAGCTCCATCGCCCCTTATCACTATTTTGTCACCTTGGGACTGACTCACTTCTTGGACCACCGGGAGATCAAGCCAGCTGCTTATTTACTTCTGCCTTGGGTAGCCTTTGCTTCTCTGGCGCCGGCCAACATTATCCAGTTTACTAAGGTAGCTATCCTGGCTTCCCTGGTGAGCGCGGGGATAACCTTAATCTTTGTCTTCATGTTGGCAGTAGTGGCAAGGCAGGAGCCTAAATCGGAAGGCAAGAAAGGAGGCGAGGGCTAGCTTGGTACCCGGCCGAGCCAGGCGCTGGAGACGGAAGGTTCTGGTGGCAGTAGTGCTGATAGCCACCATGGCCACTAGCGGATGTTGGGATCGGGTGGAGATCGATCGCCGGGGCTTTGTGATGGCGGTATCCCTGGATGTGGCTTCTCCCCAGGCGGCAGCTCAGGCCGAAGAAGGGCTGGAGAGGCAGCTGATGGTGAAGCAGCGCCCTCCTTACCAGGTGGGTTTGCAGCTGGTGGTGCCCAGCCAGGCTACCACCACCGGAGCCCAATCGGGAGGGGGAGGGGGCACTCAGGCCCGGGGTTTCTGGAACCTCAAGGTGGTTAGCGGCCAAGGCAGCGTCCAGGAAGCGGTAGCCAAGGCCTTCACCCGCTCCTTTCATATGCCTGACTTCGGACAATTGCGGGTGATCGTTATTGGCGAAAGCTTAGGCCGGCAAGGGATCGAAGGGGCGCTGGACTACTTTTTGCGTACCCCCGGGGTACGGCGGGCCCTGCAAGTATACGCTGCTCCTGGGGAAGCCGCTGAGGCCTTAAAGGCCAAATCCCCCTTCCATCCGGTGGCGGCAGTGCACCTCTCCGGTTTGGCCGAGCACCGGGGCTACACCGGCCGCATGGGTCCCAATTTTGATCTGGCCCGGGTGGCTAGAGCCCTGGATGAAGGCGTATCCTTCTTTATTCCCCGAATTGTAACCGAAAACGGGCAGGCTAGACTGTCGGGAAGCGCAGTGTTTAAGCAAGGCAAGCTCATAGACTGGCTGGATGAGGTGGAGACTGAAGGAGCCCGCTGTGTGAATGGCAACCTGAAGCGGGCGGTGATAACGGTACCGGCCCCAGCCCCGGAGGGGGGCGGGCAGGCTGGCGGCGGGCAGGGTGGCCAAGGCGGCCAGGGCACCAGCGCGGGTGGCGGCCCGGGCGGCGGCGGTGCTCCGGCCCAGGGGGCAGGTCCTGGAGCGGGGATAAGCCCGGGAATGGAGGTCTGCTACGTCTCCAGCGCTGGCTGCAGCACCCGCCCCATCATCAGGGACGGACGGTTAACTTTTAAGCTGGATATCCGGGCGGAAGGTTTTTTGAGCGAGCACCAGACCCGGAATGACCCCATGCGGGACGAATACTTGGAAGCCATTCAAAGAGAGGTGGCTAGGAAGCTTGAGCAGGAGGCTAGGGCAGCTATCAATAAGGTCCAGCACCAATTGCGGGCGGACATCTTTCACTGGGGCCGCCGAGTTGAGGCCTGGTACCCTGAGGTGTGGCGGCAGATCAAGGATCGGTGGGAGGAGGACTACTTCCCCTTTGCTGACGTGGAGATCAAGATGGCAGTCCACATCCGCCGGGTGGGACTGATCAAGTAAAGCTGGGTGGGGTGGAGGAACAGCGGGCTAGCACCTGGAAACTGATGGTATTCCAGAGGAGGGCGAAAGCGCACATGACCCGGATTATGATGCTCTTGACCGGAGGAGCAGGGTGGACGCTATATTTCTTCCTTTTCGGAGTTGGCCTCTGGTCGCTCCTGGTGCTAGCTCCGGGGTACAAGAAGGTTAATCTGGATCGGGAGGCTCGCTTCACCCGCCGCATGGGCTGGACTTATCTAGCCCTTACGGTTATCCTTTTTGTAGCCTCGCGGGTCTGGATCCTGATTCGTTAGAAAGCAAATGGACAATCGGCCGTGTCCCTGGGTAGCCTAGAAGATACTATATATGTTTTCTCGGAGGAGAGACCGGATGTACTTGATCGTGGGGTTGGGCAATCCGGGCCGGGAGTATGAGCTCTCCCGCCACAATGTTGGCTTTATTGTCACCGATCTCTTAGTTGATCAATGGGATATTAAGCTGAAAGCCCACCGTCGCCACCAGGCTCGGGTAGGGAAAGGAACGATAGCCGGCCAGGAGGCAGTAGTGGCTCAGCCTCTCACCTACATGAACCTGAGCGGCCAGGCGGTGGGCAGCCTAGCCCGTTGGTACCGCCTGGCGCCCCAACAAATTATAGTGGTAAGCGATGATATTGATCTGGAAGTAGGGCGGATCCGTATTCGACCTCGGGGCCACACCGGTGGCCACCACGGCCTGGATTCCATTGTGGCGGCTCTGGGGAGCCGGGATTTTATCCGCTTGCGCATTGGCATCGGCCGGCCCGAGCGTAAGGAAGAAGTAGCGGACTATGTACTGGCTCCCTTTAACGACCAGGACTGGGAGCTGGTGAAGGCGGCCATCCATCGAGCCGTTCAGGCCATTGAAGCCATTTTGGCCCAAGGGGTGGAGAAAGCCATGAACCAGTTTAACTCGGCAGGCGGGAGCTGAAAAGCAGGTGGGTTTGGACCAGGCAGGTTTGGCAGTATTGGCGGGCCTAGCTGCGGCCGGCGCTGCCTGGCTGGTAGCTTCCTGCCTGACCCAGCGGCTCAGCCTGCTGACCCGGCTGGGGCTAGGGGCGGTTATGGAGGAAGGGGTTAAGACCGGCATGGCGGCACTGTTTTTGGCGCCGCTGGCCCTTACCCACCTGGTCTTTGGGGCGGTGGAGGCTACTTTTCAGCTTTTGAGTTCACAGCCGCCATCCCGGCCAGGGCCGGAGCTTGATGCCCGGTTGGGGCCCGGGCCCCAAGGGCGGAAAGCAGGCTGGCAGCATGGGCGAGGAAAGGGACTGGGCGGATTTAACAGGCCAAGCCCGGCAAGGAGAGCTGGGCCGGTACAAGGACTGGGAGAAGAGCAGGGCCGCCGCGCCAGCGCGGCGGCCCTAGCCCTCATTAGCCACGGCTCCCTGGGCCTCCTTACTGAAGCCACCGCCCAGGCGAAAGAGAGCCTAATCTGGGGGTTTGCCGTTGCTGCGGCGGTGCACCTAGCTTGGAACTTGGGAGTGGGGTGGGTTTCCGAACGCCGAAAGCTTCGAAAAGCGTTTGATTTGACGCCGGTTGGCGGCAAGGGTATAATTGGCCCTGGAGAGAAGAGAGGTTTGAGAGAACGGGCTGTATTGGGGGTCCTAGCGGGGCGCTCAAGGCTTGAGCGTGCCCGTTTTGGCGTGCCCAAAAGCTACCCAAAAAAGAGAAGACCATAACCCGACGGATGGCAACTAGGGAGGTAAACAGCTTGCAACATGCCGGGCTACTTGCCCCTTTGTGCCAGAATATTCAAGTGAGCAATCTGGCCCGGGCTTTGGAACGCACCCAGGGGGAGCACTTGGTTTATGGACTGAGCGGGTCGCAGAAGGCTTATTTCTTGGCGGCCTTGGCGTCGCTTACCTCGCGCCCATTTCTTGTCATTAGCCATGATGTGGAAGAAGGCCGGCGGTTGGCAGCCGACGTAGGCGCCTTCTTCAATCGTTCCACCTCAGGTCTCTTTCCTCAGGCGGTTTTTCTTCCGCCCCGGGAGGTTATGCCCTTTGAAGTCTTTGCCCGCACCAACGAGGTTAGTGCCCAGCGGATACCGGTATTGGAGCAGATGCTCCGGGGCACAGCCCGGGTGGTAGTCACCACGGTGGCGGCCGCCACCACTTACCTTGTGCCACCAGAAATCTTTCGAGCTTCCATCCGCGAGTATGCGGTGGGCACCGATGTAGGTTGGGAGAAGCTTTTAGGTGACCTGGTAAGCCTGGGCTACGAGCGGGCGGAAGTGGTGGAAGTGCCGGGACAGTTTAGCGCTCGGGGCGGAATCATTGATGTTTTTCCTCTGACCTCGGAGCAGCCGGTGCGAATGGAGTTCTTTGGCGATACCATCGACTCCATGCGCTACTTTGATCCGGCCAGCCAGCGCTCCACCGAAACCATTTCTGAGATTCATATCACCGCAGCCCGGGAGCTCATCTTGCCGCCGGAAGTTCTGAAACGGGGGGTAGCCGCCCTGCGCCGGGAGCTGGCTCAGACTTTAAAGCGCCTGGAGGAGCAGGAAGGTGACCATCAAAGCATGGCTAAAAACCTGGAGCAGCGGGTAGGGACGGTGTTGGAGCGGATGGAGGCCTATGGGGATACTCGGGGCCTAGAGCCCTACCAGCCCTACTTTTATCCCCAGGGGGCCTGGCTGGGGGATTATTTCCCTCGGGATCCCATCCTGGTTTGGGATGAGCCGCTTCCGATCCAGGAAACCGTGGAGCGGGAAAACCTCTTGCGCTCCAACACCTACGCTGATCTGGCCGCCCAAGGGGCAGTTTTGCCGACTCAGGCCCGCATCTACCTCTCCCCCGGCGATCTGGAAAAGCAAAAGAAGGGTTATGCCTGCCTTGGGCTGGCCATGCTTCCCCAGCGGGTGCCAGGCTGGGAGCCCCGCTCCATCATCGGCTTTACCGCCAAGAGGATACCTCCGTTCTTGGGGAAGCCCGACCTGCTGATGGAGGAAATCCGCTCCTGGCGTCACAGCGGCCATGCGGTGGTGCTGGTGACCCAAGTGGAAAACCGGGTGCAGCGCCTCAAGGAGGCCTTAGCCGATCACGGCATTGAGGCGGTAGTGGTCAACGATATCCGGGAAGCACCGGTTCCGGGCCAAGTCATTATCACCCAGGGTCAGCTCAACCATGGCTTCGAGTTTCCCAGCTTGCGGCTGGCGGTGGTTACCGATTGGGAGATCTATGGGCAGAAGCGCAAGGTGCAGCCCCGCCGCTACGCCAAAGGCGGGCTAACGGCGGAAACCCTGCCCGACCTGCGGGTGGGCGACTACGTAGTCCACATTCACCACGGCATCGGCCGCTACCTAGGGATTGAAAATATGGAAGTGGCCGGCATCCGCCGCGACTACCTGGCCATTCAGTATGCCGGCGAGGACCGCCTCTACGTTCCCACCGACCAGGCGGGCCTAGTGCAAAAGTACGTAGGGGCAGAAGGCCACGTTCCTCGGCTCAACCGTTTGGGGAGCAGCGAATGGAGCCGGGCCAAGCGCAAGGTCAAGGAATCGGTGCGGGATATGGCCAAGGAACTTCTGAGCTTATATGCGGCGCGCAAGGCAGTGCCCGGCCACGCCTTTAGCAAGGACACGGTTTGGCAGCGGGAGTTTGAGGACAACTTTCCTTATGTGGAAACTCCAGACCAGTTGCGCGCCATCCAGGAAGTCAAGGCCGACATGGAAAAACCCCAGCCCATGGACCGGCTGCTTTGCGGTGACGTCGGTTACGGCAAGACCGAGGTGGCCATGCGGGCAGCGTTTAAGGCGGTTATGGATGGCAAGCAGGTGGCGGTGCTGGTACCCACCACGGTTTTGGCCCAGCAGCACTTCCACACCTTCCGGGAGCGGTTTGCCCCTTTCCCGGCCAAGGTGGAGGTCTTGAGCCGCTTCCGCTCGGCTAAAGAGCAGCGGGAGGTAATCCGCGCCATTCGGGAAGGCCAGGTGGATATCGTCATTGGCACCCACCGCCTCCTCTCCAAGGATGTTCGCTTCAAGGATTTGGGGCTGCTAATCATCGATGAAGAGCAGCGCTTTGGAGTAGCCCATAAGGAGCGCCTCAAGACCTTGAAGCAGACCGTAGACGTGCTCACCCTGACGGCTACCCCCATTCCCCGCACCCTGTATATGTCCCTGGCCGGGGCTCGGGACATGAGCATCATCGAGACTCCTCCCGAGGATCGCTATCCGGTGGAGACTTACGTGGTGGAATACAGTCCCGAGCTGGTTCGGGATGCCATCCGCCGGGAGCTAGCCCGGGGTGGCCAGGTCTATTATGTGCACAACCGCATTCCTACCATCGAGCAGGCGGCGGCCTACCTGCAACAGCTGGTGCCGGAAGCCCGCATTGCCATTGCCCATGGGCAGATGCACGAATCCCAGCTGGAGCAGGTGATGCTGGATTTTGTGGAAGGCAAGTCGGATATCTTGGTCTGCACCACCATCATTGAAAACGGCCTCGACATCGCCAACGTCAATACCCTGATCGTGGAGGAGGCCGACAACCTAGGCCTAGCCCAGCTCTACCAGCTCCGGGGGCGGGTGGGACGCTCAAACCGCCTGGCCTATGCTTACTTCACTTACCGCCGGGATAAGATTCTCCATGAGGTGGCCCAAAAACGGCTGGCGGCCATCCGCGAGTTTACCGAGTTTGGGGCCGGGTTTAAAATTGCTCTGCGCGACTTGGAGATCCGCGGAGCCGGCAATCTCCTCGGCCCGGAGCAGCACGGGCATATGCTGGCGGTGGGATTTGACCTCTACTGCCGCTTGCTCCAGGAGGCGGTGGATGAGTTGAAAGGAAAGACCACCGATGAACCCACCCAGCCAACGGTGGAGCTCCGGGTAGATGCTTTCATCAACGACGAGTATGTCCGGACTTCCGGGCTAAAGATGGAGCTCTACCAGCGCCTCACCAGGGCGGAGACCATGGGCGAGATTGAAGACATCGAAGCGCAAATGGTTGACCGCTATGGCAAAATGCCGCCTGCTGTCCAGCATCTGGTTTCCCTAAACCGCATCCGGATATTGGCCAAGGAAGTAGGAGTGACCGCGGTTCAACACCAGGGGGCAGAAGTGCGTATTAGCTTCGGAGAGTTCGGGGAGTTTAAAGGTGAAAGGCTTTTGCGCCTGGCCCAGAGCTTTCCCCGGCGGCTTAGCTTTTCAGCCCTAGAGGGACTGCAGATTCGAGTCAACGTAGCCGGCCTCAAACAGGGCGAGGTGCTGGAACTTCTAGAATCCTTGTTTTGGAAGATTAAAAGCTTATCCCAGCCCCAGGAGGCGCTCCTGTAGCGGTCAGCCCGGGTGGCGGGCAGCTGCCAATGAGCTGGAGTGGCGGTCAAGCTCCTGCGGGAGCGAAAAAAGGGGTTGGGAGCCGATAGCTTAGAAAGGTCGTGGTGACTTGAAGGTTTCAGGTCGGGGGCGAAGGTTAGTAGCCCTATTGGTATTGGCAGGGATGTTGCTTACAGCGGTGGGCGCGGCTCTTCCTAGCTGCGGCAGCGATCCCAACCTGGTGGCCAAGGTCAACGGAGAAAAGATTACCCGCCAGGAGCTAGATTTCCGGTTGCAGATGGCTAAGGCTCAGTACCAGCAGAGCGGCCTCGATTTTACCACCGAGGATGGCAAGAGAATGCTTTCGGAGCTAGAGAAATCGGTGCTGGATGACTTGATCTGGCGCTCCCTCATCCGCCAAGAAGCTACCAAGCGCGGCCTCAAAGTGGACGACCAGAGGGTGAACCAATTCTTAGATACCATCAAGAAGAGTTATCCCGGGCAGGACTTCGGCCAGCAGTTAAAGCAGCTTAACCTGACCGAGGACCAGTTTAAGGAGGAGATCCGCTACCGGCTCCTCGAGGACGATCTTTACCGCCGGGTTACCGATGGGGTAAGGGTGACCCCGGAGGAAGTTAAGAGCTACTTCGACCAGCATCGAAATGAGGTTATTTCGGTCAAGGTGCGGCACATCCTAATCCAGGTGCCCGAAAACGCTAGCCCCAAGGACTGGGAGAAGGCCAAGGAGGAGGCCGAGGTGATCATCGCCCAACTGAAAAACGGGCATGATTTTGCCGCACTGGCCCAAGAAAAGTCGGACGACCCGGGCACCAAAAAGGACGGCGGCCTCATCAACCAATACATTACCGCCGAGGGCTCAGGCTTCGACCCCGATTTTGTCAAGGGAGCTTTTGCCTTGAAAAAGGGCGAGTTCAGCCCCACCCCGGTGAAGAGCGCTTATGGCTACCATGTGATTAAAGTGGTGGACCGCCGGGATACCCTGGAGCAGGTAAGGGATGATGTAGAGCAGAAGCTCTTGGCGGACAAGATGAGCCAGGCCTGGGAAAATTTCCGGCAGGAGCTCAAGAATCACGCCAAGATCGTCAACTATCTGACCTAGACTAGCCTAGACAGGCCTGGATGCCTTGGGACACAGCTTATCCCAGTGGTCAAGTTTAGGATTGGGTAGTATTACCAAGAAAATAGGCCAGGCCCTTAGCTTGGACGAGATAAAGAACTTTTTTGACCCCTCATGGAAAAATATGAATAACAAGCACTTGGCGGATATATACTAACATTGAAAGTTGCCCCTAAGTCTCCAAGCTAAGGCAAAAAGGAGGGATGAGCGGTAAATGAAGGCTACGGGGATTGTCAGGCGCATTGACGATTTGGGTCGGGTAGTGATACCCAAGGAGATTCGGCGAACCCTGAGGATCCGGGAAGGCGATCCCTTGGAGATTTTTGTTGATCGCGATGGGGAAGTAATCCTGAAGAAATACTCTCCCATTGGCGAACTAGGCGATTTTGCCAAAGAGTATGCTGACTCCTTGTATGAGGCCATTGGCCATACCGCCTGCATTGCCGACCGGGACACCATAGTGGCGGTAGCTGGGGCTCCTAAGAAGGAATACCTCAACCGGCCGATCGGGCCGGCCATTGAAAAGGTGATGGAAGACCGCCGTTCGGTGGTCATCAATCAGCCGGGTGAGCACCCGTACTGCAAGATCTGCGCCAACGACGACAGCTACGACTGCCGCTTGACGGCGGAGGTGATCGCTCCCATCATCGCCGAGGGCGATCCCATCGGGGCGGTAATCCTGCTCTCCAAGGAGCCCAACGTAAAAATGGGGGAGATGGAGCTGAAGCTGGCGGAAACGGCGGCGGGGTTCTTGGCCAAGCAGATGGAGCAGTAGGCCGAGAGAGGGAAGGTCTAGCCCGGAAGGGAAGGGCTGAACATAGGCTTAGGAGCGGAAGGCCTGGCTGATAAGGGTTAAGTAGGGCGGAATAGCGTTCGTAGCATAGCTAGTATAGTTAGGATGGAATATTACGGCCAATTGCCAGCGTGGCGCAGAATGCGCCACTTTATTTTGGCCAAGATTGGGACAAAGCCCTCGGCAAGCATTATAATAGCCTAGGAGGCGGCCAGGGAGGTCATAAGGCCCAAAGAGCTGGTGGCCAGCTAGGCCGCTCAGGTTTGGCTTACAAGGGGGCTTCCAGGTGACAGCGGTGGATTGTGATGACAAGGAAAAAGTAGGAATAATTGCGGTGGTGGGCCTTGGACCCGGAAACATAGAGTACTTGCCGGCAAGAAACCGAGAGATCCTTAGCCAGGCTGGTGACCAGGGCCAAGCCTTTTTCCGCACCGGCCGGCATCCGGTGGCCCAGGCCCTCAAGGAGGAAGGCTTCAGGTTTGAGACTTTCGATGAGCTTTATGAAGCTGCCGGGGACTTTGAAGAAGTGTACGCGGGGATCGTGGATCGCCTGCTGACCCAAGCTCGGGCCCTCGGGCCTGGCGCCCGGATAGCCTACGCTGTGCCTGGGCACCCTTTGGTGGCAGAAACCACGGTAAGAATGCTGATGGAAAAAGCCGCGGAAGCCAGGGTAGAGGTGGCAATCTTTCCGGCCATGAGCGCTTTGGACGCTATCTATGCCGCCCTGGGCGTCGATCCCGTCCAAGGCCTGACCGTCCTCAATGCCCTGGACGTGGCGAGCGTTGACGAGCCTTGCCTTCCCAACCCCGAGCTTTCTGCCCTCATCCTCCAGGTGTACAACCGGCGCATCGCCTCGGAAGTGAAGCTGGCCCTAATGGAGGCCTACCCCGACGACTTGCCGGTCACTTTGGTCAGGGCAGCGGGAGTTCCGGGCCAGGAAAGGATTGCCCGCTTGCCCCTCTGGCAAATTGACCGGCAGGACTGGCTGGATGACCTTACCAGCCTCTACCTTCCGCCCCGGCCGGCAAGCGACTCTTGCTCCTTGCGCCCCGACCTTGATGCCCGCCCCGCCACATGGTCCCTCCTCAACCCTGATACCCATCCCCTCCATTTCCGGAAAGGCGACACTTGCCGCTATCCTCTAGACCCGCTGGTGACGGTGATGGCCGAACTCCGCAGCGAGCATGGCTGCCCCTGGGACCGGGAGCAGACCCATCATTCTTTAAAGCGGTTCCTGATCGAGGAGGCGTACGAGGTCTTAGAAGCCATTGACGCCGGGGATGTGCATAAACTGAGGGAAGAATTGGGAGACTTACTGTTGCAAGTAGTCTTCCACGCCCAGCTGGCCAGCGAGCGCGGGGATTTTGACATCAACGGCGTGGTGGAGGGAATTGTGGAGAAGCTCATCCGCCGCCACCCCCACGTCTTTGGCCAGGTGACGGTGGATAGCGCCCGGCAGGTGGAACGCAACTGGGAGCGCATCAAGGCGGGAGAGAAGGAAGAGAACGGCGATGGCGAACTCTTGGAGGTGCCGCCCGGTCTACCGGCCCTGCTCAAAGCCCAGCGCATCCAGGAAAAGGCTTCCCGGTTGGGGTTTGACTGGCCGGAGCTAAAGGGAGCCTGGCCCAAGCTAGGAGAGGAGGTTGAGGAACTAAAGCAGGCCATCAAGGCCAAGGATGAGAAGCAAATAGCATCGGAGATGGGCGACCTGCTCTTTACCTTGGTGAACATATCTCGCTTCCTAGGGATTTCCGCCGAAGAAGCTCTGCAAAGCTGTTGTGCCAAGTTTGTCCGCCGCTTTTCCCACGTGGTGGCGAAAATCCAAGAATCCGGGCGAAATATAGCGGACGCTGATCTGGCCGAGATGGATCGCTACTGGGAGGAGGCCAAAAAGGCTGATAAGCCTTAAAAAATTTGGCAAGAATCCTCCAAAATAGGAAGGAATCCGCCAAGCCTTATAGAATAAAGCACGCGTCAAACCATTTATTTTCAGGAGGGATGCAGTTTGAATAAAATGGACCTAGTGGGCAGCGTAGCCGAGAAGGCTAACCTCACCAAAAAAGAGGCCGACCGAGTAGTTAGCGCAGTGCTGGAAAGCATCGAAGAAGCTTTGGCCGCCGGCGACAAAGTCCAGCTGGTTGGGTTTGGTACCTTTGAGGTAAAGGACCGGGCTGCCCGTACCGGCCGCAACCCCAAGACCGGAGAAGAGATCGATATTCCGGCCACCCGGGTACCGGTATTTAAGGCGGGGAAAGCGCTTCGCGACGCCGTGGCTAAGTAAATTGTCCCTCTGCCAAATGGTCTGTTTTTCGATTGTCCCCATCGAAAATCAGGTTCGCCAACCCGTGAACCTGATTTTTATGTTTTGAACGTTGGCGGATAAGGCAAGGTGAATAAGCGTGCGCCTCGACAAATACTTACAGGTTTCGCGGCTGGTCAAGCGGCGCACCTTGGCCAAAGAACTTTGTGATGCTGGCCGGGTCCAGATTAACGGTAGGGTGGCCAAAGCCGGGGCGGAGGTTAAGGAAGGAGACGTTATCCATCTCGCGGTAGGTATGCGCTGGCGGCGAGTAGAGGTGTTGGCAGTGGACCAGGCGGCCGGGCGCAAGGGGCTCAGCTTCTACCGCCTTTTAGAGGAGGGGCGCATGAGCGACCTTCCCGGAGGAGACAATATCTCTGGTGATGGATAGGAGTGAGCTGGCGCCCCAATTTTAACCGTACCCGATCTAATTTGCTAAAGTTTGCCCTCCGGGCCCGTTCGGTCCTGCCCAGGGGCCGGCGGGCGGGAGTCTTGGTGCTGGCGGCTCTAATCGTCTTGGCCATCGGTATCCCCGGGGCGGTATTTCGCCTCCGGCCCCAGCCTAAGCCCATTCCCCTTCGCCCCGAGCCCATGGTTCGCCTTTATGTAAGCCAGACCGGGAATTATGTCACCCTGCCGATGGAGGAATATATCCAGGGAGTGGTGGCGGCGGAAATGGAGCCCAGCTGGCCGGTGGAAGCGCTGGGAGCTCAAGCCATCCTGGCCCGGACCTTTACCTTAAAGCGGATGGAGCAGGGCGGCGTGCCCTTGCGCCATGCCGATGCTTCCAGCGATCCTAAAGAATTTCAAGCCTACAACCCCAAGGCCATTAACGATAATGTCCGCCTGGCGGTGCGGGCCACCCGGGGCCGGGTGGCAACTTACAAGGGCGATTTCATTGAAGCCTGGTATCACGCCGATGCCGGCGGCCGCACCGCCGCCGTGCCGCAAGAAGGCATCAATCATAAAGGTACTGCCCCTTATGTAAAGAGCGTCTCCGACCCTGGCTTCTCCTCAAGCCCCCCGGAAAACCGATCCTGGACCGTAAGTGTGCCCTGGGAGGAGGTGCGCGACCGCATCCGAGCCTACACCGGCCGGGATCCGGGTCCCACCGCCGTGGCCCGTATAGCCAACCAGGGGAAATCGGGCCGGGCCATTACCGTACAGCTGGGAAACGTCATTATTAGCGGGGCCGACCTGCGCACCGCCCTGGGCACCAGGGCGGTGCGCTCCACCCTGTTTACCGATTTTGCCGTCCGTAACGGCAGGCTGGTCATAAAGGGCCGCGGCTTTGGCCACGGGGTAGGCATGAGCCAGTGGGGAGCAAAAGCCCTGGCTGAGAAGGGGCGCTCCGCCGAGCAGATCGTCCGCTATTTCTTCCGGGGCATCCGCATCGAATCGGCCTGGAAATAGCGGTTGGCGCTACGCCCTGTACCCCGGACTTAGTTCCCGCACCGTCCACCCGGCCATCTCGCTTGCCCCTGCGGAAACGGGCCGGGACCAGCTTCCGGGCAATCCACCGGTTAGTATGCTACCTCACCGGCCACCATGCCGCTTTCATAATCCTAAAGCAGTGGTGAATCCAGTATGCAGTATACTTCATTTTCCATGCAGGATTCCTGGTCCTAGTTACCGAACCATCAGGGGATTTGCCGAAATCGATAGCTCAGCCGCCCGGGGGTAGCCTAGGGGAACGAGACGGCCCTGGAGAAACGAGGGGCGATAGAGGTTGGCGTGCCAATACCGATAGCCGGAGGTAGAAGACCCTATGCAACCATTGCCGAGAGAAGTTAAGCCAGCGCATTTGATTCTCAATCCCTCGCGGGAGGAGCTTAGGAAACTTGCTTCCCATCATGAGCGCACCACCATCTACGGTAGCGCCAGCTACGTAACTAAAGTTCGTAACCGCAGCGCCAAGCTCACCTACATCGTTCCCCGAGAGGTGGAGCTGGGGGTCAAGCAGGCTCCCATCGATCCCGACCGGGCTTTGGCCATTGCCCAGGAAGTCCAGCGCTATTTGGCCGGGAGGGAAGTGGTGGCTTTGGACCGGACCATGGGCCAGCATCCCGACTGCCGCTTCAGCTGCCGGCTTTATATCACCCGGGAGTATGCCCGCATCGCCTACATGTGGCACGATACTCTCTTTCCGCCTCTCGCTAGTCCCGAGGCTCTAAGCTCGCCCAGCTTTCAGCCGGACATGGTGAGCATCTATGTGCCCGAATGGCCGGAACGCATCATCTTCCTGGACCCGGAGGCAGCCGTCACCTACATCCTGGGCACCGATTATTTCGGTGAGTGCAAGAAGTCCTTTTTGCGCATGGCCATGTACCTGGCCAAGAAGAAGGGGTGGCTGGGCTTCCACGCCGGCAGCAAGGTGCTAAGAGTAAAGCTAAACGGCGAGCTCAGGGAAGTCGGCTTCATCATGTTTGGCCTCAGCGGTACCGGCAAGACCACCCTCACCGTCCACGATCATGGCTTGGAACCTCCGGAAGGGGTCATCATACGCCAGGACGATGTGGTGATCATGAACGAGCGCGGCTACTGCTACGGCACCGAGGCCGGTTTCTTCTTTAAGACCGAAGGCCTGGAGCCCTCCCAAAGGGTGCTCTACCAGGGGGCAACTCTGCCCACCGCCATCCTGGAAAATGTCATGGTCTACGAGGACGGCACCGTAGATTTTCAGAACTATGAGCTCACCTCCAACGGCCGGGGAGTGGTAGCCCGGAGCGACGTGGCCAATACCGACGGCGAGATCGACCTTTTGCGGGCGGACAAGATCCTGTTCATCACCCGGCGCAAGGACGTGGTCCCGCCGGTAGCCAAGCTTTCCCCCGAGCAGGCGGCCGCCTTCTTCATGCTGGGGGAATCTATTGAGACCAGCGCCGGCGATCCCACCAAGGCCGGGCAGTCCAAGCGCGAGGTGGGCACCAATCCCTTCATCGTGGGACCGGAGGCTTATGAGGGTAACCGCCTGCTTGAGATCCTGCGGGCCAACCCGGATATCGAGTGCTTCCTCTTCAATACCGGCAGCGTCGGCGCCGGGGGAAGCGCCGCTCCCGAAGGGGAAAAGATCACCATCAAGATGTCTACCAGCCTGATGAAGCTCATCGCCAGCGGGAAGCTACGCTGGCGAAAGGACCTGGACTGGGGTTACCTGGTGCCGGATGTAGGCGAGATGGACGGCGGTACGGCGGCTAGCGCTGGCGCGGAGCTTGATGGCCTTGATCCCCGGTTATTTGACCCGTCCAGTTACTATACTCCCGAGGAATACCGGCGGCGGGTAGAGAGCCTGCGGGAAGAGCGGAGGAATTGGCTAGCCCAATTTCCGGGACTAGACCCGGACATTCTAGGCGCCATCGAGGCGCCCAAAGCGGAGGGTCAAGCTAGCGCCGACCATGCCTGCGCCGCAGCCGGGTAGGTCCTGCCGGCACCCACTCGTCTTTTCTGTCGGCGGCTCGCAATTTGTTAACAAAAGCCAAGGTATCGTCCTCTCCCGGTTTGCGATCGGGTGCTAGGTCACCTTCAATCAAACCGGGAGCATTTTTCATATAAGACAGTCGCCTTCGGCGTTTAAGCTCTCTTTCTGTTGCAGTAATTATGGAGACCACTCCTTTCATGATTTAGCATAAGTTTAGCATAGCTCAGGGCAAAACTTAAGGCTGATCCTCCACTTACGGTAACCTTTTTGGGTTGTTTTCACCCGAGCCGGTTGCGAACAGAAACCCTCTGCGGTACCATTAGTCGTAGCTGCTAGTGGTGGAGCTATATAGATAGGTGAGCGAGCATGAAGTATTCGCAAGCAGGTTTGGGGCGAGTTTTTATCCTCCGGCTGGAACAGGGCGACCAGCTACCGAATGTGATTGAGGATTTTGCTAGGACCCACCAGATTTCCTCGGCCCTGGTGTTGTTTTTAGGCGGAGCCGATGCGGGGAGTAAAATAGTGACAGGGCCCGAGGACGGTAACGCCCGCCCACCCGTGCCCATGGTCACCGATATACCCGGGGTTAGCGAAGCCCTGGGAGTGGGGACCATTTTTGCCGGCGCCGGCCAGACTCCCAAGCTGCATATGCACGCCGCCTTCGGCCGCGGCGAGGAAGCTAGGGCTGGCTGCACCCGAGCCGGCGTAGCTACCTGGCAGATCGGCGAGGTAATAATCCTGGAGCTGGTGGGCACTTCCGCCCGCCGGGAGGTCCACCCTGAGACTGGCTTTGAGCTGTTGGAAGTCTAAACGGCAGAAAGCGCGAGGAGGTAACGGGCCAACCGGCCTCAGAGCCCAGTCGCTGCCAGCACTTCGGGGTAGCGCCACCAAGGGACAAAGACACGAAGGCGCGACAGCAGGAAAGGCCTTGAAACATGAGCGAAACCAATGCGGTGGAGCGGGTACGGGAGTTTCTAGCCCGCTTTCCTTACGACATTCCCATCTATGAATTTGATGAGAGCACTTGGACGGCAGAGCTGGCCGCCCGGGCCCTGGGGGTGGAGCTAGGGCAGATTGCCAAGACGGTAATGTTTACCATCGGCGATTACCCGGTCCTGGTGGTGGCCAGCGGCGACGTCCGCATCAGCCGCAGCAAGCTCAAGCACCACCTGGGTCTGACCGGCAAGGTTAGGCTGGCCGATGCCGAGACCATAGCCGAGCTCACCGGCTTTGCCCCGGGCGGGGTCTGCCCTTTTGCCTTGAAAGAGCCGGTACCCATCCTGATTGATAAGAGCCTGGAGCGCTTCCCGGTGGTCTACGTAGCTACCGGCAGCCCCCATTCTGCTGCCCCCATGTCCTTGGACCAGCTCCTTACCATCACCGGTGGCCAAATGGCCGACGTAGCCGAGTAAAAAGCCGGGATGCCGCAAGCCGGCTAACGGCTTCCCCATTCTTGCATAACTTTGCTTAGCAGTGCGGTTGCTTCCTAAAGCTGCATATCTTCCATATCTAGCGTTACCATCTTCCCCCGCCGCTTTTCCGCGGTCTCCCGGTCAGTAAACGAGGCGCTGATTTATAGCTTCCCTGCCACCTTGGCCAAACACGGTTCCCAATACTTGGCAGTTCCTACTTGGAGAGGGTCGGTGGCTATGGTAGAATCAGGGCAAAGAAAGCTGCGGTAGGCTCAACCGGAGGGCGGAAAGATTGGGAACAGCCGCTCAAAAACGAGCAGGTCTTCTAAAAAAAGAGCTCAACCGGAGGGCGGAAAGATTGGGAACAGCCGCTCAAAAACGAGCAGGTCTTCTAAAAAAAGAGCTCAACCGGTTTATCCGCGAGGTTCCCGAGAAGATCGGGGCCGAGCGGGTCTTGGTATTTGGGTCCCTGGCCCAGAATACTTTTCACGAGTGGTCCGATCTGGATGTGGTTGTCATCGCTCATAGTACCGTACCATTCATGGACCGCATCGGACAAATATTGAAGCAGTTTCGCCCTAGAGTGGGGTTAGATCTTTTGGTTTATACGCCTGAGGAATGGGATCGTTTAGTCAAAGAGAGTTCGTTTGTAAAGGAAGAGATCATCAAGAAGGGAAAAGTAGTGTATGAAAGACCAAAGTAAGCGCTGGCTGGAGTTTGCGGAGGAAGACTTGAAGATGACGATATTCAATCCCGCGGACCCATAAGTGAGGCAAGCCCCCTCCGGATCGCCG
>JACIYF010000028.1:0-26113 GCA_014360065.1 Clostridia bacterium
AGGCCTCACCAGGGTGAAACCGCCCCGCTACCCGACCGCGAAGGGGGTTACTCCTGGATTAAATCGCCGCGCTACGGGGGAGAAGTCCGGGAAGTAGGACCTTTAGCTCACGTCTTGGCCAATTATGCTGTCGGGGATGCTGCCACCGTGAAGCTGGTGGATTGGGCTTTGGCCACCTTAAAGGCGCCCATGGAAGCTCTATATTCCGTAATGGGCCGGCACCTAGCCCGGGCGCTGGCCACCAAGCTGATTGCCGATCAGGTGGAAGGGTGGCTGTTGGCCTTAGATCCCCAATCGCCGGTTTACCAGGAGTACCAGATCCCTGAGGAGGGCTGGGGCATGGGGCTTACCGAGGCTGCCCGGGGGGCTTTGGGGCATTGGATCCGTATCCAGGGTGGGAAGATTGCCAATTACCAGTGTGTGGTTCCCACTACCTGGAACGCTTCCCCGCGAGACCGGCTGGGTCAACCCGGCCCCATAGAGCAGGCCCTGATCGGAGCTCCAGTTGAGGATCCAGATAACCCTTGGGAGGTGGTGAGGATAATTCGTTCCTTCGATCCCTGCATCGCCTGCGCGGTCCATCTATTGACGCCCAAAGGTGGCGAACGGGCTCGCTACCGGATCCTATGAGGCGCCTGGAAATCGCCTCGGATAGTTACACCAGCCGTTTACTCGTTTGAGCGGGTAAGGCGCCCGGGGAGCCGGCTGTTTAACCGATTGCGGTTAGTTGGTTGCGGGAAAAAAGAAGGCGCTTGACCTGGTATCTACTTGAAGGGAGGTTTTCTAAAGATGCTTTATTCAGAACTGAAACCCATGAGGGAGATTATGGCTTTCCTAGGGGGGGAACAGAACATCTTTCTTTTGGGTTGCAGCGGTTGTGCTGAAGCTAGCGGCACCGGGGGCTTACCCCAAGTGCTATCCATGAAGAGCAAGCTGGAGGCGGAGGGTAAGAGGGTGGTCGGGCATACCACCATCGACTTTTTGTGCCAGAAAGCCTTGGTGAAATCGCGCCTGCGGGCAAAAGAGGAGGTGTTGGCCGAAGCTGACTCGCTTTTGGTGATGGCGTGCGGCATCGGCGTGCAAGCGGTGGCCAGCGTGGTGCCTAAAGTCTGCCATCCCGCCTGCAATACGGTTTACTTGAGAGAGGTTCGGGGCGAATGGATGGGGGGCGAACGCTGCCGAGAGTGCGGCGAGTGCCTGCTAGAGTTTACCGGCGGCATCTGCCCACTGACCAGCTGCACCAAGAGCCTGCTCAATGGGCCATGCGGCGGAGCCAGAAACGGCAAGTGCGAGGTGGACCCCGGCCGCGATTGCGCTTGGGAAGTTATCTACTTCCGCCTCAAAACCTTAGGTCAGCTAAACAAGTTGCGCCAGTTCATCCTGCCCAAGGATTACAGCAAAATGATCGTGCCCTCCAAAATCCGGGAAACGCCGCTCTGGTCGGTGGAGTGCAAGACCCGCTTCTAGCTAGGAACCTTGCTAGGCCACCGACGACCCTTGGTTGAGTGCTGGGGCCGGAGCTGGAGCGCTAGCTGGCTCCGCGCAGGACTGAGGAGCGAAGGAACAGCGGGCCAGGCCTGGAAGCAACTGGTACGTTTCAAGGAGGAGGGAGCATAATGAGCCTGGAATCGGTGTTAAAGGAAAAGGAATTTGTGATTACGGCTGAGATCGGCCCCTTCAAGGGCACAGATACGTCAGAATTTTTGGAAACCGCAGAAGCCTTGAAAGGGAGGATCGATGCTGCTAACGTTACCGACCTGCAAAGTTCGGTCATGCGCCTGGGGTCGTTGGCCACTTGCCACCTGCTCAAAGAGCGCGGCCTAGAGCCCATATATCAGATTACTTGCCGGGATCGGAACCGGCTGGCCATTCAATCTGACCTGCTGAGCGCGGCCGTGCTAGGCATTGAAAACGTGCTGGCCCTCACCGGGGATTTCCCTTCCCTGGGGGATCATCCCCATGCCAAGCCGGTCTTTGACCTGGACTCGGTGCAGCTCCTATGGGTGATGCAAAGGCTGCAAGAAGGGTTTGATCTCTCCGGCAACCCGCTTAGGGGCAAGCCCAAGTTCTGTCCGGGGGCGGTGGTCAACCCGGCTGTCACCTCGGAAGCGCAGATGGAACTGCAGATCATCAAGATGGAAAAGAAAATGGAGCTCGGGGCCAAATTCTTCCAAACCCAAGCCATCTTTGATATACCTACCTTTGAGCGCTTTATGGAGCGGGTCTCTTACCTAGAAGCGCCCATTATTGCAGGAATCATCCTCCTTAAATCTGCCAAGATGGCCCAATATATGAATGAAAACGTAGCCGGGATCTTCGTCCCCGACCAGCTAATTCAACGCATGGCTTCGGCATCGAGCCCCGAGGACCGCATTCGCACCAGCATCGACATTGCCGTGGATCTAATCGAAAAGCTACGGCCGTTAGCGAAGGGGGTGCACATTATGGCCATCGGTTGGGAAAAGCAAGTCCCCATGCTCCTGGACGCCATCGGAGCCAAAAAGAGGCCGGCCAAGAAGCGCATCTTGGTCCTGGATGCCGATCCCTCGGTGCAGGGCTTAATTGAAAGGGTTTGCGCCGGCAAGTACTGGATTGATTTTGGCCAGAACCGGGTGGAAGCGCTGGAGAAGGTGGAAAGAGAAAACCCAGATCTGATCGTTCTCGGAACCTTGGGTAGCGCCGATGAGAGCGCCGCCCTTTGCCGTCAGCTAAAAAGGGATCCCAAATATGCCAGCGTGCCGGTATTGGTAATGGATGTACCGCCGGAGGAGCGTAAGAGCCGGGGATGGAAAAAGATCAACGGCCTGACCCTGGAAGCCGAAGACTACATTGCCAGGCCGGTCCCCGATCAGGCGCTCCTAGCCCATATCGAGGAACTGATGCGGTGATCTAGCTTGCCTCCTGACGGTTGAAATTGAATCTGCCATTGAGGTGATAGAGATAAATGGGGAACAAGAGCTGGGCGACCGGCGAAATGAACCCACCGGCCCTCCGGGCCATGGTAATCGGTTTCGGTAACTTACTCCTAAAAGATGAGGGGGTGGGAGTGCACCTGGCTCGTTACCTGGAGCGCGAAGGTCTACCGCCAGGGGTCGAGGTACAAGAAGGCGGTACCTCGGCCCTGGACCTGTTTCTCGGCTTGGAAGCCGAAGGGAAGTGGGAGGAGGTGAGGCGGTTAGTCATCCTGGATGCCTTGGATCCCCAGGCCGGTGGTCACCTCTTTTCCGGAGGCCTCTCCCCCGGACAGGCGCTGGTTTTGGAACGGAAGGATTTAGAGGGAACTCGTAGTGGAGCCGGCGTTCTCTCTTTGCATGACCTCGACCTGGCCTTTGCCCTCACCTTTCTGCCTCGCCAAGTTGAGGTCACCATTGTGGCCATCGTTCCCCAAGATCCCTACAGCTGGGGAATGGGCCTCACTCCCGAGCTGGACTCCGCCCTTCCTTCCTTAGCCCAACTCTGCCGAAAGCTTTTACTTAATCCCTAGCTTCTTTTTCTTGCGGGTGAGGGTGGATAGGTCAATCCCCAGGCTTTCCGCGGCCTGGCGCAGGGTAAAATGATGGGCGATGGCGTCCTGGATTACTTTGCGCTCGTAATCCTCCAGCATCTGTTTCAGCGTCTTCTTGGGTCCGGCGGAGCTCCATCCCGGCCAGGTTCCTTCCTCATGATGGCGGAAGCTACCCAAATGGGCCAAATCATCCAGGGTTATGACCTCTCCGGTGCTCATTACCACCAGGCGCTCAATCACGTTGGCCAGCTCCCGAACATTGCCGGGCCAATCATAATCCATGAAGAATTCCAGCACTTGAGCGGAGATGATGCGATGGAGGGCGTGGGTTTCCGTATATAGCTTGGTGAAGTGGGCTACCAGAGGAAGGATATCGTCCCGGCGCTCCCTTAAGGGGGGAATATGGATGCGGATGACGTTCAGGCGATAAAACAGGTCCTGGCGGAATTTTCCTTCCCCCACGGCCGCTTCCAAATCTCGGTTAGTGGCGGCGATCAGGCGAAAATCCACTTCCTTGGGCTTAATGCCACCTACCCGGGTAAGGCGGTGATCTTGAAGAACGTTAAGCAGCTTGGCTTGCAGGCCTAGAGGCAGCTCCCCAATTTCATCCAGAAATAGGGTGCCCCGGTGGGCTAGCTCGATTAAGCCCGCTTTTCCTTCCCGGCGGGCGTCGGTGAAGGCCCCGCCCTCATAGCCGAACAGCTCCGCCTCTAAGAGCTGCTCGGGGATGGCGGCACAGTCCACTTTGATAAATTGACCTTCCATGGAACGATGGCTCTTCTTGTGGATGACTCGGGCGATCAGGTCCTTACCCACACCGGTTTCTCCGGTAAGCAGGACGTTGGAGTCGATCTGGGCTGCCCTTAAGGCGCGGCTCATGACTTCCCGCATCTGGGGGCTACGGACTACATTGCCTTCGATTGAGACCTTATCCATGGCCGAAAGGAATTCGGCTAGCTGTTTGGAATAATCCTGGGCTAGCGATTTCCCTAGGTTTAGCGGCTCAGGCCGGGTGCTGGTCAAGTCTCGCATGGTGCAGATGATGCGGGATACTTCGCCCTGGCGGTCGAATATTGGCGTGCAGGTAACTATGGCTTCCCGGCCGCTTTGATAGGTGAGGACCCTGGTTACTTTATCCTTTTGCACTAGAACTTGCGGCAAAACGGCGTCGGGAAGGTAACCCTTCTGAGCCAAGACCACCGGACCTTCAGCTATGAGGCGATCGTAAGGGATCCCCATAATAGTAGCGCAGGCCTGGTTGGCTGTCAGTACCTGGCCGTTGGCATCGGCAATCAGGACCCCATCATGGGTCTGCCTAATCAGGGCTTCTAGCTCCTGCTCGAGGTAAAGAAGCTCTTCTTGAGGCTCGTGGGAAGGCCTGACTGCCATAGACTACACCTCCCATGCCGGGGCGCTGGTGCCGGCGCAAGATGCTTCGCCAGCGATCCGTATGGCTCCCCCTCACCCTTTGGCGCCCAGCACTCAACTGACTAACCCGGCGCGCTCAGCTTGCCTACATCTTATCATAATCTTATGCCAATTGGAACAATTGCGGGAATAGCTGCGGCCTACCTTTGGCAGCAGTACTGAAGGTTCAGGGCTTGGCACCGTAATGAATGGCCACCGTTCCCAGGGTTAGAGTCCGGTGCCCAACTCCCACCAGCCCGGCCTGGCGCAACAGCTCTTCCAGCTGGTGGCGGTCCACAAACCGAAGCAGGGACTGGGGTAGGTAGGCGTAGGCGCGCTCTTTCCTCTTACCTTCAGCCAGTCGGCCCAGGAGGGGCATGATGCGTAGCAAGTAAAAGTAATAAAGGGTTTTAAAGCCAGGTAGTTCTGGCTTGGTCATTTCCAAAAGGAAAACTTGCCCGCCGGGCCTGGTGACTCGAACCATCTCCCTTAGGGCTTGGGGCAAGTTGGAGAAATTGCGCAAGGCCCAGCCGGAGGTAACCAAGTCAAAGGTATTGTCGGGGAAGGGGAGACTCAGGGCGTCGGCCCACTCCAGCCGCACCACCTTTTCTAGGCCAGCCTGCCGCACCTTGGCCTGGCCCACCGCCAGCATTTCTTTGGAAAAATCAATGCCGGTAATCAGAGGGCCGGCGTTAATCCAGGGATGGGAACAAAGCCCTAGTTGTTTGAGCTTCCGCCCCATCAGGATGGCCAGCTCCCCAGTTCCAGTAGCCACATCCAGGATGCGGATGGGAGGGCCAGCTGGGTAGCGGCAAGTGGGGGCGTTTGCCCGTGATTGGACCTGTAACGGCAACATCCTCAGGAAGGCACGCTGCCAAACCCGCCACAGTCCGCCAGTAATGATCAAGTTCATGACATCGTAATGGCGGGCGATGCCATTGAACGCCCTTTGTACGTATTGATGTTTTTCGTCGGCATCGGGGAACCAAGATTTCACCTGATAGTACTCCCTTCCAGAACCTGCGGCTAACCCCACCGTTTTTGGCTGCAGCCTGGCTCTTCACCTCAGCCAAAAGCGCAACTAGACTTGCCTCATGGCTGTTCCCATGGGCAAAGCTTTTTCTCCGCCCAGTCCAGGAGGAGATAGAGGGCAAAGCCCAAGCCGCCCATGCCCATTACTCCGGCAAACAGGTCGTCATAAGCCACCCGGGCCCAGGCATCCATTACATAATACCCTATGCCGGAGGTGGTGGCTATGGTCTCGCTGAAAAAGAGAACGGCAATGGCGGTTCCCAGAGCCACCCGCAGGGCGGTAAGAATCTTGGGGAGGCAGGACGGGAAAATTACGTGGGCATAAATCTGCCCTTCGCCTGCTCCCAAGGACTTGAGGGAGTAAATTAGCTCCTTGGGCACGCCCCGGGCCGCATCGCGGGTGGTAACCAATATCTGGAAGAAAATGATCAGGCCGATGAGAAAAATTTTAGAGAGATCACCTAGTCCTAGTAGCACCAGGATAATAGGCAGAAAAACGATTTTAGGCAAGGGATAGGTTAAGTAGACCAAAGGACCAGCCCACCGATCCCATTTCTGGTTTCGGCCCAAATAAAGCCCCAAGGGGACGCCTAAAAGGGTAGCCCAACCCAAGCTGGCAATTACTCGCCAGGCGCTCACTGCTAGATGGTAATCCATTCCCTGGAAAAATTGCTGACCTAGAGCCTGAAAAGCCTCCAGGGGAGGAGGCAATACCGGCCGCTGGATGGCCCAGGCTAAAGCCTGCCACAGGAGTAACAGGATGAGGATGGAACCCAGGTAAGGCCCCAATTGCTTCCAGATCGACCCATGGGCAGTGAACTGGGAAGGCTGGGGGCGGAGTAGCGCCGTCCTAGGTACTTCTGGCACCGCTAGGAGCACCTCCGAATTTTCCTGGCTCGGTTTAGATCTAAGATTGCAGAAGCTGGCGGATTTCCCTGCACCGCTGGTGGAACTGGGCTTGGTTTCGGTAGTCATCGGATCCCATCCCCTGATTGACAATGATACCTTTAATCCTGGCCGGAGCTTTCGACAAAACTATAATCTTCTGCCCAAGGTAAACTGCTTCCTCGATGTTGTGAGTGACTAGCACCATGGAGATTCGGCTTCGGCGCCAAATACCCAATAGGGTGTCTTGTAGCTCTTCCCGGGTTAGAGCATCCAGGGAAGAAAAGGGCTCGTCCATAAGCAGAAGCTGGGAATTGAGGGCTAGCGCCCGGGCGATGGCCACGCGCTGGCGCTGGCCCCCGCTGAGCTGAGCTGGGTAGTGGAAGCGCCGCTCCCAAAGCCCCAGGCTCTTTAGCGTCGGCACCACCTGCTCCCGGCTCTGGCGCCGGCTTTGGCCGCGGATGACTAGGCCTAAGGCGGCATTGTCCCAAACTGTCTTCCAGGGTAAAAGCCCGTAATCCTGCAAGATCAACGCCGGAGGGCTTTTGACCACTATTTCACCGCCGGTCGGGGCCAACAGCCCGGCCAAGAGGTACAGGAAGGTGGTCTTGCCGCAGCCTGAGGGGCCGATCAAGGCGGAAGTTTGGCCCCAGGCTAGGTTGAAATCTATGCCGGCCAGTACCTCCACCCGGTTGGCGTTTGTGCTGCCATAGGCAAAGTTGAGATTTCGTACTTCCACCACCATGGCATCCGTCGCTTGACTTGGCTTCCGGCTAGCCGGCTGTGGTGACCAGCGGATTGGTTCTATGGTTTTACCCAACGGTTATCCACCAACTCTTCATAGCTTAAGGGTTTCTTGAGTAACCCTTTCGCCTGCATCCACTTAACCACCCGGTCAATATCCTCGGGGGCAGGGATCTGGCCTACGGCGTACTTGGTACCAGCATAAGAATCCTTAATGGCTTCAGGCACCTGGGCTTTTTCCACCATCAGGGCCCGGTACTTCTCCGGGTGGGCATTTAGCTCGGCGCCGGCCCGGGCGCAGGCCTGAAGCAGTTTCTTCAAGTCTTCCGGCCGCTGGTCAATCAGGGACTGGCTAGCCAAGATCACTACTTGTGAGTAGTTGTGCTGGGCCTTGGTATCATCAAGGATCACCCTGGCCCCCTGGTGTTCCGCCAGGGAAGCAAAAGGATCGGGTAAGGTAGCTGCCTGAAGCTTGCCGTTGAGCAATAGTTCCAGCCGCACCGGGATCTTAGCTACTGAAGTCTTCTTGATTTGGTCTAGGGCCAGACCGGCTTCGGCCAGCAATTGGTCGGTTACGTACTCGATGATGCTGTTGTCGGAAATGGCGATGGGTACCCCGGCTAGGTCCCGGGCAGCCTGGAGAGGAGAATGGGGCGAGGCTAAAATGGCGAACCGGCCCTCGGCCGGTGTGGCTCCCACGGTTAGGGAGACGATTTTCAGCCGGACGCCGGCTTGGACCATGGCACTAGCTGCCACCACATCGGCCACTCCCGCGTCGATCTGTCCAGCTTGGAAAGCGCTATCTCGCTCCAGGGCGCTATTGAAGATGATCGGCTCTACTTGGATTCCGGCTTCCTTAAAATATCCGTTTTGCTCGGCCACAAAAAAGGGCAGGGAATCTTCCACCGGCAAAAGCCCCACCTTGATGGGAGCCGCGCTTGGGCCGGCGACCTTTCCGCAGCTAGCCGTCCCAGCAATTAAACCTGTAACCAGGAAAATTATTAAAAGCTGTTTTAACCATTTAACTTTTACTGGCCGAGTCTTCACTGGCTTACTGCACCTCCCACATATCTTAGGCGTTCCTTCTTTGGCTGCGCCTTGGAAATCTAGATTCCTACATCTAGCAGGACCGAGACGAAAAAGATGATGCTAATGATGCCGTTGACATTAAAGAAGGCCATGTTCAGCCGGGACAAGTCCCGGGGCGAGACCAGGGAATGCTCGTAGGCCAAAAGAATTGCGGTGGCGATTATTCCAGCCAGGAAAAATGGTCCCAAGTGCATCCGGTAATAGAGGACGAGCCCCAAAAACACTGTCAACAGGTGCCAGGCGCGCGAAATCCACAAACCTTTTTCCGGGCCAAAGCGCACCGGAATGGAATGGAGGCCTTCCTTGAGGTCGAATTCCCGGTCGGGAAGAGCGTAGATGATATCGAAGCCGCCAATCCAAAGGGCGACCATGGCCGCCAGGATCAAAGCGTCCGCGGGAACGGTGGCGGTAACTGCAATCCAAGCTCCTAGGGGAGCAGCGCTATCAGCTACCCCTAAAACCAGATGGCAGAACCAGGTAAACCGCTTGGTATACGAATATACCACCAGGACCAGGACGGCAATGGGCAAAAGCTTTACGCACAAGGGGTTGAGCTGCCAGGCCGACCAGAAGAGCAAGGCGAAGGATAAAATCGCGTACCACCAGGCTTGACCGACGGTCACCCTCCCGGCCGGGATGCTCCGATTTTTGGTCCGGGGGTTCGCGGCGTCGATGGCTCGATCGATAAGCCGGTTCAAGGTCATGGCAGCGGTGCGCGCACCCACCATGGCCATGGTAATCCAAAAGAAGTCATGCCATCCCGGAAAGCCGCGGGCAGCCAAAAACGCTCCCCCGTAAGCGTAAGGCAGGGCAAAAATGGTGTGCTCGAACTTAACTAGCTCTACGAAGTTGGCCAGTTGTCTCAACAGTTTACGATTTAGGCCCTCCGCCCTTGAGGGCAGGGGCGGGGATGATGGCAATTGGGGCAGAACCATACTATTCTCACCACTAAGGAGCCTAGATACCGGTGTTCCAGAACCGGCTACCAGCCACTGTCTAATCAAAGCCATACTCTTTCCAGCGTTTAGCAATTAAATCCTTGGTGGCAGGATCAACTTCGATTTCACTGGGCCAAGGCCGGTGGTGCCCTTCAGAAGGTCCTTTGGAGGTGGCATCGATGCCCAGTTTGGCTCCATAAAGGGGCTGAGGCGAAGAGTGATCTAAGGCATCCAGAGGTCCATCAGTAATCACCAGGTCCCGCCTGGGATCGACATTGTTGAAAACCCGCCACCAGACCTGGCTCATATCCTGAACGTCTACATGGGCATCCACAACGATAATGGTCTTGGTATACATCATCTGGCCTAACCCCCAGAGGGCATGCATCACCTTGCGGGCGTGGCCCGGGTAAGACTTACGGATGGAGACCACGGCGCAATTGTGGAAAGTTCCTTCTAGGGGAAAGCTGAAATCGACCACTTCCGGTAAGACCAGCTGGATAAAGGGGAGGAATAGGCGCTCTGTAACCTTGCCCAGGAAATAGTCCTCCATGGGAGGCCGGCCTACCACGGTAGCCGGGTAAAGGGGTTTGGCCCGGTGGGTAATGGCGGTCAGGTGGAAAACCGGGTACATCTCGGTGGGGGTGTAAAAGCCGGTATGATCGCCAAAGGGTCCTTCTGGGCGCCTTTCCTCCAAGTTTACATAACCTTCCAGAATAAACTCCGCTTCAGCTGGTACCAGGAGATCCACGGTACGCGCCTTCACCACCGGCACCGGCTGGCGGCGGAGAAAGCCCGCTAATAATAGCTCGTCCACTCCCAAGGGCAACGGCGCGGTAGCGGCGTAGATGGTAGCCGGATCTGCCCCTAGAGCCACCGCCACTGGAAGCGACTGGTTGCCAGCAGTGCCGGCCCGGCGATAATTCTCAGCTCCGTCCTTATGGGGGTGCCAATGCATCCCGGCCGTACGGGAGTCGAATACCTGCATCCGGTACATGCCCAGGTTCTGCCGTCCTGTCTCTGGATCTTTAGTAATGACCAGGGGTAGAGTGATGAAGCGACCTCCGTCCTGGGGCCAGCACTTGAGGACCGGAAGTTCCTCCAGCGAGGGGCGGTCGGTCTCGACCACTTCCTGGCAAGGAGCCTTTTTAACTTCCACCGGAAATAATTTAGACAGCTCGAGCAGCCGGGGGAGCTCCTTTAGTTTTCCCCACCAGCCTTGGGGGCTGGGCAGGGTTAGCACCTCTCTTACCCGGGCCTCCAGCTCTTTAAGGTCGGAGATGCCTAAGGCTAGCGCAGTCCGCTCCGGGGTACCGAAAAGGTTGGTTACCACCGGATAAGGCGAACCTTTTACCTGTTCAAAGAAAAGGGCGGGACCCCCGGCTTTAACTACCTTATCGCTTATAGCCGCAATCTCAAGTATGGGATCTACTTCCACCGGTATGCGCTGGAGTTGGCCGCGCTGCTCCAAAGCCCCAATAAAATCTCGTAAGTTATTGAAGGCCAACTAGTTCTCCCCCCGGCACCGGAGCTGTTTTAGCAAGGTTCATTCTTCGTTGAGTGTAAACCAGCCGCCCATTGGTGTCAATCGCAAAGCCTGCTAGGCGAGCAGGTTGCTGTCCTAGGTATGGACTGGGCATGAAAGTTGAAATTGGGAGGATTTTGGACTGAGGGTGAACATTTGGGTAGATATTCGGAATAGACTTAACCTCAGCTAGGGTATAGCCTTGTATCCGCCCTATTCAAGTCCTTTCCGATTTGCCACTTAATGCTTCTCAGGTTATACTCATAAGAAACAACTTTGATATGCATATTAAGTTGTCACAAGCAATTGTTGCCTGGCCTAGTTTATTGATGTGTTACCTGAAGCTTGAGCAACGCGTAAACGTGTACGCCAATATTAGACTGGAGGTTAGACTATTGTTAGTGCTTCGATCTAAGGGAAAACTGCTACTGGTAATTATGGTTGCAGCATTTGCCCTGCTGGCATCAGGATGTAGCCAGCCTGCCGATAATGCCGGTGGTTCACCGGGTGGTAGTGGCAACCAGCCAGTATTCACCTATGCTATGTCGGGAGCTTTTCGGCCTTTCAATTACTATGATGTCAACAACCAGCTGACTGGTTTTGATGTGGAAATCGGCAAAGCTCTGGCCCAAAAGATGGGCATGGAGCCCAAGCCCATAGCTACCCCCTGGCAGGGATTGATCAACGGGCTGAAAAGCAATCGCTACGACGCCATCATCGGTAGCATGGCCATCACCGACGATAGGCTAAAGGAAGTAGATTTTTCCGATCCCTACTATATCACCGGTGGGCAGGTGTTCGTTAAGAAGGGCTCTCCTATCCGGTCGGTGGATGACTTAACAAAGGATACCAAGATTGGGGTTACCATCTCTACCACTTATGAAACCAGGGCCCGGCAGTTCAGTAGCAATATCTACACCTACGATAGCGATATTACTGCTCTGCGCGACTTGGATAACGGCCGCCTGGATGCCGTCATCACCGACCGCTTCGTGGGCGAGCAAGCTATCAAAGAGTCTGGGCTTAACATCGAGCCGGTAGGCGGGTTGTTGTTCGAGGAGAAGGCCGGCATTGCCGTTCGTAAGGGCGATAGCCAGCTGCTGGAAAAGATCAATAAAGCCCTTAAGGCTATTAAGGATGACGGCACCTATCTGCAGATTAGCCAGAAGTACTTTGGCCGGGACATCAGTAAGCCTTAATTACGAGCCGAGGCGTAAAAGGCTCATCTCGGGCGTATTAATGGAGGCTAATTAAACTTGAACCAATTATGGCAGGACTTCGTCACCTCAGCTCCGATCTTTCTTCGGGCGCTGGTGGTTACTTTAGAACTAAGTGCGGCATCTCTGGCTATTGGCACCGTCATCGGTTTAGTATTTGCTTTGCTGAAATTATCCAAGCGTCGCCCTCTCCAGTGGCTGGCCAACGGCTATATTACTCTAATCCGGGGGACGCCCCTGATTGTCCAGATCTTCTGGATCTATTACGGGCTAGTAAAGATCGTAAGCTTTGATGCTTTCTGGGCAGCTTCGCTCGCCCTGGCGGCTCATGCAGGGGCCTATATAGCGGAAATCTTTCGAGCAGGCATCGTGTCCATTGACCGGGGACAGATGGAAGCAGCCCGGTCGTTGGGGATGACTTACGCTCAAGCCATGCGGCGCATTATTCTGCCCCAGGCCTTTCGGCGGATAGTGCCGCCTTTGGGTAACCAGTTTATCATCGGCATCAAAGATTCCTCCCTGGCGGCCTTTATTTCCATGGAGGAACTCTTTAACTGGACCATGAGACGGGCTTCTTCCACCTTTAGGGATATGAACTACTATACCATTGCTGCCATCTATTACTTGGCGGTGGTAATCCTGTTTACCATGGTAGTACATTGGCTGGAAAGGCGGCTCAACGTAGATAGCACCGAAGTCGTAAGTTGAGGTGCGGTGGCTACGTACTAGAGGGCTTGATCCGCAAAACCAGCCACTTAGCCCAGTAAAGGTAACAGGGCAAGGCACAGGATTGCGGAGGTCTGGAAATTCCTAGGATGGAGAGGATACAAGGAGGGCTATCAGTGTCACAGCCGATACTTGAGGTAAAGAAGCTTAATAAAAGCTTCGGCAAGCTGCATGTGCTTAAAAATGTGGATTTGAAAGTTGATCGAGGAGAAGTAGTAGTTATTATTGGCGCCAGCGGGTCCGGCAAAAGCACTTTGCTCCGCTGTATCAATTTCCTGGAGAAGCCCGAGAGCGGAGAAGTGTGCATCGAGGGGAAACGGGTAGATACCAAACGCGATAACCTCAACCAGATACGCCAGTCCATGGCCATGGTTTTTCAGCAGTTCAACCTGTTTCCGCATATGACGGTACTGGGCAACGTCATCGAGGCGCCTACTTTGGTGAAGCGCATTCCCAGGGAGCAAGCCATCCAGGAAGCCTATGACCTTTTGGAAAAAGTTGGCCTGAAGGATAAAGCTGGTGCTTACCCGTCTCAGCTTTCCGGGGGGCAGCAGCAGCGGGTAGCTATTGCCCGGGCCCTGGCCATGCAGCCCAAGCTGATGCTTTTCGATGAACCCACCTCCGCCCTGGATCCGGAGCTGGTGGGCGAGGTGCTGGCAGTGATGCAACAGCTGGCCCGGGAAGGCCGGACCATGATCGTAGTTACCCACGAAATGGGATTTGCTCGGGAAGTAGCCCACCGAGTGGTGTTCATGGAGGAAGGCCAAGTGCTAGAACAGGGAGAGCCAGAGGCGATTTTTACCGAGCCTCGGGAGCTGCGGACCCGGGAGTTCTTGTCTAAGGTGCTTTGGGGGCCAACCGCAGGGCCTAGGGAAGCCTTTGGCTTGCCCTCCACGTCCACGGCTTAGCCGTTGCTCTGCATGGTGCTTGCACCTGAATTGGAGAGACTCGAAACCCCTGGTGGGCGCTGCAGGGAGGTAGCGGCTTGGTAACCTTTGAGAATGTATGCAAAGTTTATGACTCCCATTATGCGGTCAAGGATTTCAGCCTGGAGGTAAATGCGGGCGAATTGGTGGTACTCATTGGGCCTAGCGGTTGCGGCAAAACCACTACCTTGAAAATGGTCAACCGGTTGGTTGAGCCGACCAGCGGCCGGATTCTTTTTATAATGGGCGAGATATCTCCCAGCTTGACCCCGTGACTTTACGGCGCCAAATCGGCTACGTTTTTCAACAGATTGGGTTGTTTCCTAATATGACCATTGAGCAGAACGTGGATGTGGTCCCCCGACTACTAGGGTGGCCGGTGGAGAAGCGGCGGCAGCGGACGCGGGAGCTTCTCGAGTTGGTGGGGATGGACCCGGATGTATATGCCCACCGCTACCCTTCCGAACTGAGCGGCGGCCAGCAGTAGCGCATAGGAGTATTGCGGGCGCTGGCCGCTGAACCTCCCTTGATCCTCATGGACGAACCCTTTGGTGCTCTCGATCCTATTACTCGAGAAGGCTTGCAGGATGAACTTAAGAACCTCCAGGCTAAAGTGCATAAAACCGTAATCTTCGTTACCCACGATATGGACGAGGCCTTAAAGTTGGCGGACCGAATTGTGATTATGAAGGATGGATCCATTGTCCAAGTAGATTCTCCGGAAGACCTTTTACGCTATCCAGCCAACGATTTTGTAGTCAGTTTTATAGGCAAAAAGCGGATGACTCGGCTGCAGCGGTTACAGACCGGATGAAGTCATGAACCCGACCCAATTACTATCGACCCCGACAGAGGCATTGCTGAAGGGGTGGAAGACTAATTCTTCCGCTCAGGAGGCCTTTAAGCGGCTCCAATCTGAACGCCTGAAATACTTACCCGTAGTAGATGAACATAATCGTTTGCAAGGATTGGTTACACGGACAGCCATGGTCAATGCTTTAGCTTCAGTGGTCTGGGGCGAAAGAAACGAGGAGGAAAACGGTGAATAGCTGGCTGGAATTTGTAGTTGAAAACTGGCCAGTGATGGTGAACGCTGCCACTCGCCACCTTCTTATCTCCCTGGGTTCAGTTCTCCTAGGGATGTTGGTAGCTATTCCCGGGGGGATTTATCTCACCCGGCACCAGAGGGCAGCCCGAGTAGTTGCTAGCCATAATTACGGAGGTGGTGCTCAGCTGGATAGAAAAACGGATTACTCCTCAGGGGCTGCAAAAAGAAAAGTCAGCGTGATGGGGATCTTTTTAGAAAGGGGCGGCTATGGTGCAAAAAAAGAGTGCAATTAAGCTTGTTAGCCTGACCTTAGCTCTTGCATTCGTGGAACGAGTTTATGGGCTCAAGTTTAAGGATACTAAGTCGATGGATATTGGCTTGAAATACCAGGCCTTAGCCAGCCGCCAGATTGATGTCACTGATGCTTTTGCTACCGACGGGCAGCTGCTCAAGTACAAAACCGTGGTACTTGAAGACGATAAGCACCTATATCCTCCGTACTATGCAGCCCCGATCGTGCGTATGGATACCTTGAAACAACACCCGGAGCTAGAGACAGTGCTAAATTCTCTAGGAGGCCAAATCAGCGACCAAGAAATGCGGGAAATGTGTTGTGAGGTTGAGGTGAACAATAAAGAAATTGCTGATGTGGCCAAGGAATTCCTGACTAGGAAGCATCTAATCTAACCTCCCAGCCGAGCGTTCGAGGACATAAATCTATGGGAGAAGCATTAACTTGGCGTAGGCCAAGTCCTCAAAGCTAGATGATGAAATTTTTGTTGACGGTGGTAGCTGAGGTGTGGTAATAATAATGCAAAAGTAAATGGTTTGAGCTGAGCTGAGTTGAGTTGAGCGGAGAGGAGTTCTGAGATGAGCCAGGTGGAGTATGTCCATGGCCGGGGCTCATTGGAGCGCCGGTTTTTATTAGCCTGCTATCCATCCCTTCGGCAGTTCCTAGAGCTAGCCCAGGACAATGCCTTGGTACCGGTATGGACCGAGGTGCTAGCTGACACCGAAACGCCGGTTTCCTTATACCTTCGCCTTCGCTCGCCTGAGGTACCCAGTTTTCTCCTCGAGAGCGCCGAGGATAGCCATCACCTGGGTCGCTATTCTATCATGGGGTTTGAACCTTGGCTGGTGTTTACCTCCCGGGGTGCGACAAGTCACCTGTCTATTTTTCCTTCTTCTTCCCTTTCCGATCTGGGCCCAGCGCCGCTGGCCCTAGGCCAGGTGCTGGCTTGGCTGAAGTACCAGCTTCCACGTGAAGCCCAGCCCGAGCCCTTTGCTGGGGGATTGGTGGGGTATATCGGCTACGATGCGGTTCGGCAGCTAGAGCACTTGCCCAATTTGCTCCGGGCTGATCTCGATCTTCCGGAAACCTACCTGGTGCTATCTCGGCTGCTGCTCATTTATGACCATCTGCGGCGCACGGTAACTATTCTTTATTTAGTTCCAGGCTTGCGTGAGCTACCAGATATTGGAATACACGGTAACAGCCTAAATAAGCGCCAACGGCCGTTGTCGCCCGAAGACAACTACCGGCAAGCGGTGGCCAAGTTAGAGGAAGTGGTCAAGAAAATTGATGGCGGTTCGGGAGCTGATTACGGTTTTGCTAGTTTCAGCACCGATGCCGGGGATTCCAGTAGCGTAAGCGGCGGTGACGCCGAGGATAGTTGGAAGTCCAACTTCTCCCGGCTTCAGTTCCTGCAGGCG
Organism: Clostridia bacterium; assembly: GCA_014360065.1. Classification (NCBI taxonomy): domain Bacteria; kingdom Bacillati; phylum Bacillota; class Clostridia; species Clostridia bacterium. The sequence continues at coordinate 16,756 of JACIYF010000028.1, forward strand.
GTGGAGAGAGCCAAGGACTATATTGCTGCCGGGGAAGCGCTGCAGATCGTTCTCTCCCAACGGCTAGAGCTTCCCTTTCAGGGCGATTCCTTTTCCGTTTACCGGCAGTTACGGCGAATTAATCCTTCCCCGTACATGTTTTACTTAGATGGAGTCCATTTTCAGCTGGCTGGCTCCTCTCCGGAAATGTTGGTTAAAGTCCAAAACAGAGCTATAGAGACTCGGCCCATCGCCGGCACCCGGCCCCGGGGCCGGGTGCCGGAAGAGGATGCCCGGTTAGCCCAGGAATTGTTGGCCGATCCCAAAGAAAGGGCCGAGCACTTGATGCTGGTAGATTTGGGCCGGAACGATTTGGGCCGGGTGGCAGCCCCAGGAAGCGTCCAGGTTCCCGAGTTTATGGTGGTGGAGCATTATTCCCATGTTATGCACCTAGTTTCACGGGTGACCGGATGCCTGGATAGCAATAGGGATCCTTGGCAGGCCTTTTGGGCCTGCTTTCCCGCCGGGACCGTCAGCGGAGCCCCCAAAGTCCGGGCCATGGAGATCATCGAAGAACTGGAACCCAACCGGCGGGGGCCATACGCTGGCGCGGTGGGATACTTGGGGCTCAACGGCAACCTAGACACCTGTATAACCATTCGCACCTTGGTTTTCACAGGTGGCAAGGTTTATGCCCAAGCCGGGGCAGGGATTGTGGCTGATTCCCGGCCGGAGGCCGAATACCAGGAAACTCTTAATAAGGCCCGGGCTCTGCTACAAGCAGTCATGGCAGCCAGCCGTTGCGGGAGGCGGCTAAGTCATACAACCGGACGGGGAAAGACTCAGTAGGGTATGCTGGGGAGAAGGTGAGGGAGCCGGAATGCTAGTGGTGATCGATAATTATGATTCTTTTACTTATAATCTGGCCCAATATCTAGCCGAACTGGGAGCGGAGGTAGAAGTGCGGCGCAACGACCAGATCGCTCTTGGCGATATCGAGGCTTTGCGCCCCACCCACATAGTCATATCGCCGGGTCCGGGAGGTCCAGAGTCGGCAGGTATATCCGTGGAAGTCATCCGCAGCTACGCCGGCCGGCTGCCCATCCTGGGCGTTTGCTTGGGGCATCAGTGCATAGCCCAGGCCTTTGGAGGGCGCATCGGCCGGGCCTCTAGGCTTATGCATGGCAAGACCTCGTCTATCTACCACGACGGCCGCGGGGTTTTTCAGGGATTACCCCGACCCTTTTCGGCAACGCGGTACCACTCCTTAATCGTGGAAGAAAACCAATTGCCGGCGGAACTAGAAGTCACGGCTAGGAGCGAGGAGGGTGAGATCATGGGGCTCAGGCACCGGCGATGGCCGGTGGAGGGAGTGCAATTCCACCCCGAATCTTACGCCACTGAGGGCGGCAAGCAGCTGCTGGCCAACTTTTTGGCGCTAGCTAGCAAGTAGAGAGAAAGCTTTAGGTAGATCTTGACGAGTTACGTTGAGCCCGAGGTTAGTGCTGGGCGGCTGGAAATAAATGTTTTGGTAGGAGGAGAGCTGAGCATGATGAGACAGGCCATCAACCGGCTAGTTGCCGGCGAGAGTTTAGGAGAGATTGAGGCTGAGGCCATTATGGGATTGATCATGTCTGGGGAGGCCACCCCGGCCCAAATCGGAGCTTTGCTAGCCGCTTTAAGGTTAAAAGGCGAGACGGTGGAGGAGATTACCGGATTTGCTCGGGCCATGCGCAGCATGGCCCAGCCCGTGGCGGCTAGCCGCCCAGCTCTGATCGATACCTGCGGAACAGGTGGTGATGGTAGCCATACCTTCAACATTTCCACCATTGCAGCCTTAGTGTTGGCCGGGGCCGGCATTACCGTAGCCAAGCACGGCAACCGTTCGGTCTCTAGCCGGTGCGGCAGCGCCGATGTGCTGGAAGCCTTGGGGGTAAAAGTGGATCTTCCGCCAGTAGCCGCATCACGGTGCCTAGACCAGGTGGGCATTGGCTTTCTCTTTGCCCCGGCGTTTCATCAAGCCATGCGGTACGCGGCCGGACCTCGCAAAGAAATTGGCATCCGTACCGTCTTCAACCTGCTTGGGCCTTTGACCAATCCGGCGGCACCTCCCTACCAAGTGGTGGGAGTCTATGATGCCGACCTTACGGAAATCGTAGCCGCGGTACTAGGAAGGCTGGGTTGCCGGCGCGCCTTTGTGGTCCACGGGGGTGATGGCTTGGATGAGGTCACGACGACAGGGACGAGCAAGATTACCCGCCTGGACCAGGACCGGGTTGAAACCTTCTATCTGGATCCTGAGCAGGTGGGATTACGGCGAGCCCGGCCCGAGGATCTGGCCGGGGGTAATGCTCAGGAGAACGCTGATATAGCCCGACGGGTATTGTCTGGCGAAAAAGGCCCGCGGCGGGACGTGGTGCTTTTGAATGCAGCTTTGGGGTTGGTGGCGGCGGGGGCGGCGGCCGACCTGGCCGCAGGCCTGGCGGCCGCCGCCCAGAGCATCGACTCGGGGGCTGCCATGGAGAAACTAGAGGCCATGATTGAGTTTAGCCAAAGCTGGGCGGCCTGAGCAGGGTGACATTATGTTAACTAACATCTTGGAGCATAAGCAAAAAGAGGTGGAGGAGGCCAAGACCCTAGCCTCACTGGCAGAGCTAAAAAGACGGGCGGCGTCGGCACCCCCGCCTCGGGATTTGGCCGGCGCGCTTCGGCTTGAGAAAGCAGATGGGGGAGTCCACATAATTGCCGAGCTGAAGAAAGCTTCGCCTTCCAAGGGGCTGCTTTGCCCGGACTTTGATGTTGAGGCCTTGGCTTTTGCTTATACCCGAGGCGGAGCCAGCGCCATTTCGGTTTTGACTGACCGCCGCTTTTTCCAGGGAAAGCTAGAAAACCTGGTTTTGGCCAGGCAAACTAGCGAGCTTCCCTTGCTTAGAAAGGACTTCATCATCGATCCTTACCAGCTTTGGGAGGCCCGGGCCTGGGGTGCCGACGGGGTGCTCCTAATCGTAGCGGCGCTGGAAATAGTATGCCAATGGGAGGCTGGGGAGGCGGGGAGCCTGGATCCGCCGGTTTTGGCCGAGAGGGCCCGCCGGAAGTTAATGGAGCTGCTGGCTCTAGCCGGAGAACTCGGCCTGGCTGCCCTGGTGGAGGTGCATGATGGCCGGGAGCTGGAAATAGCCTTGGCCTCGGGAGCAGAGATCATCGGCATCAATAATCGCAACCTCAAGAGCTTTCAAGTGAACCTTCAGACTACCCTGGACCTGCGGCCGCGGATTCCTGCTCGGAAGCTGGTGGTGGCCGAAAGCGGCGTGAGCAGCGGCAAGGATGTAGAGCTCCTGGCTCGAGCAGGGGTAGATGCAGTGTTGGTGGGGGAGGCGCTGGTTCGATCAGCCGACGTAGCCAAAAAGGTTCGGGAGCTAGCCAGTGCTGGGCGGAAGGAGCTGAGCTGCTGCTAATATGGTATGGATCAAGGTGTGTGGGATCAAGGACTATGAGGAGGCTTGTCAGGCCCTTGATGCCGGCGTCGATGCTTTAGGATTCAACTTTGCCGCCGGCCCCAGGCGCATCACGCCGGAGCAGGCTCGCTCCATCATCCAGCGCCTGCCCAACTGCGTAAACAAGGTGGGGGTGTTTCTGGACCAGGAGGTGGAGGAGCTAGTTGCCATAACCGAGTTTTGCCAGCTGGATATGGTTCAGCTCCATGGCCAGGAAAGCCTCGAGTATATAAAGGCGCTCCCGCTACCAGAAACGGTTATGATTATTAAAGTTTTACACATTGATTCCCAGCTGAGGCTCCCGGGTGCTGGTACCTTGCCACCGGGCTCTGCCGAGACCAGCCAGTGCTGGGCCGATTCACTGGTTAGAGCCCGATACCGTACCCAGCTGGAAGAGAAAGCCCGCTTGTACCGGAACTCGAGAAAAGTCTACGCCCTGCTGGTAGATACGCGCGGGCCTGGGCTGGCGGGTGGGACCGGAAAAACCTTTGACTGGGGTTGGGCCCGGGGGCTGGTGCAGCAGGGTCACCGGGTGGTGGTTGCGGGCGGGCTCAATCCCGACAACGTGGCCAGCGCCATTCGGGCGGTTTGCCCTTATGGGGTAGATGTGGCGAGCGGGGTGGAGAACCAGGGTAGAAAAGATGCAAAGAAGCTAAAAGCCTTTGTCCGCGCCGCCCGCAGCGTAACCTTGCCTGGGCAGGTTTAAGGAGGGCCAGGCTTGGGTTGGTTTGCAGGGTAGTCGCATATCGGCTCCTTGATCAGCAAACGCCAGTAGGCAGAATGGCAAAAGCAAACGGTTTACGGATCGCTGGCGAGGCCAGTCTTTCGCCGTCGCCAGCGCCCCGACATGGGAAATGTTTCGGAAGCATCTACGACAGCATGAGGGAGTGGTGATATGGCGGTAGGAGCGAAAGTGGCCCGGGGGCACTTTGGGCCATTTGGTGGACAGTTTGTCCCTGAAACTCTAATGCCCGCCCTGGAAGAGTTGGAGGAGGCCTTCCGGGAAGCCTCGGCCGACCCCGAATTTGAACGCCAACTGGACTATTATTTGCACAATTATGGTGGCCGGCCCACCCCGCTTTATCTGGCCAGCAACCTTACCCGCCACTGGGGCGGCCCTAAGATTTATCTGAAACGGGAGGATTTGAACCATACTGGTTCCCATAAACTCAACAATGCCTTGGGCCAGGGGCTGCTGGCCCGGCGCATGGGAAAAAGGCGCATCATTGCCGAGACGGGGGCCGGACAGCACGGGGTAGCCACGGCTACGGTAGCTGCGTTGTTGAATTTGGAGTGCACTGTCTACATGGGAGCGGAAGACATGCGCCGGCAGGCGCTTAATGTCTTTCGCATGCGGCTTCTGGGAGCCGAGGTGCGGGCGGTGGAGAGCGGTAGCGCCACCTTAAAGGACGCCATCAACGAGGCTTTGCGAGACTGGGTAACCAACGTTCGCCATACTCATTACCTTTTGGGCTCGGTGACCGGCCCTCATCCTTTTCCCACCATGGTAAGAGATTTTCAAGCGGTAATCGGCAGGGAAGTAAAAAGGCAGGTTTTTGAGGCCGAAGGGCGCCTGCCCGACCACTTAGTGGCCTGCGTGGGCGGCGGCAGCAATGCCATGGGGCTATTTTATCCCTTTTTGGAACACGTAAGCCCGGGGAGCCCGGACGGTGCTCCTACTGCTGCCGGTGCTGCCGGCGGCGGTTCCAGCGGCGTCCGGCTCTGGGGTGCGGAAGCGGCGGGCCGGGGGGTAGAAACCGGGTTGCATGCGGCCTCGCTGGTAGCTGGCCGCCCGGGAGTCCTCCATGGCGCTTATAGCTATGTTTTGCAAGATGAGCATGGGCAGATTCTTCCCGCCCACTCGGTATCGGCTGGGCTTGACTATCCCGGGGTGGGCCCGGAGCATAGTTACCTCAAAGAGACCGGTCAAGCAACCTACTATGCCATTACCGACTATGAAGCTCTGGCTGCCTTTGAACTCTTGGCCCGTACCGAAGGAATCATTCCTGCTTTGGAAAGTGCCCACGCCATAGCCCTGGCGGGCCGACTGGCCTCGGCTCTTTCGCCCCAGGAGATAATGGTCATTAACCTATCTGGCCGCGGCGACAAGGATGTGGAACAGGTAGCCGCCCTCATGCAAGGGAAGGGCGGACCCGGAAACTAATGGTTTAAAATGGTCTTTTGGAGGACGGGGTTATGAATACATTGGAAGCATGTTTCGATCAATTGCGGGCTCAAGGCCAGCGAGCCTTAATTGCCTATGTTTGCGCTGGCGATCCCAACTTGGAGGCCACCTTTGACCTGGTAAAAGGGCTGGTTTCCGCCGGGGCTGACATTATCGAATTAGGAGTTCCTTTTTCTGATCCGGTGGCTGATGGGCCGGTAATTCAGGCAGCCGGGCAACGGGCCTTGGCCGCTGGCACCACCTTGAGGCAGGTTTTGGACTTGGCCAGGCGGCTTCGAACTGACGCCCAGGTAGAGGCTCCGCTGGTATTGATGAGTTACTACAATCCTATCCTCGGCTATGGGTTGGAAGCTTTTAGCCGGGACCTGGCTGCGGCAGGAGACGGAGTGATCGTGCCCGACCTACCTGTAGAAGAATCCGAGCCGCTCAGGCAGGCGCTCGAAGCCCAGGCCGAGCAGAGCCAAGGCAACGGCATAGCTTGTGCCTTGATCCCATTGGTAGCACCTACCACTACACCCCAGCGCCTGCGCCGGATTGTGGCCGGCGCTCAAGGGTTTATTTACTGCGTCTCAGTTACGGGGGTCACTGGCAGCCGCCAGTCTCTGCCGCCGGACCTGGATACTTATATAACCAATGTCCGGCGTGCGACCGTGGGCGAGGGGTCGGCTGAGCCATCGCGCCCGTACGGTTTGCCGCGCACCGGGGTGCCCATAGCGGTAGGTTTTGGAGTGGGCACTCCTGAGCAGGCCCGGCAGGTGGCAGGGCTGGCCGGTGGGGCTGTGGATGGGATTATCGTGGGGAGCGCCCTGGTGGAAGCCCATGCCCGAGGCGGGGTGGAGGCGGCCGTATCGCTGACCCGGTCCCTACGCCAGGCCCTTGATGCCAGTGGCGGTGGATCTTGTGCCTGCTGTTAGCGGCACTGCTTAGGGCCTCAGAGAGCACTTATCTCTTTACTTTACTCCTTGTGGTGGTTTTATCTACGCTACCATTTGCGGAACATTTTTTGCCAATCAACAGGAGAATCTCCCACCTGCCACGAATGCTCTACCAAATGGTAGCAGTTGAGGTGATCGGTGAGGCTAGCGACATTTCCTTACCCCCGGCAAGAGATTACCGAAAAGCCCTTGCATTTTCTCATAGGAGAGGATAGGGGCTGTCCTTAATCTGTTGGAAGCCACGAGATGGACACGCTCGCTTCCACCTTTTTGAATTCCGGATCGCCTGTGACTACCGTTGCGCCAACGGTCCTGGCCAGGGCCAGGGCGAAGCAATCGGCAAAGGCGATTGGGTAGCCTGCCTTGAACTCTGCCGCTTGGAGGGCAAGGGTTCTGTCCGCGCTCACGACCTGGATGGGCAGTGCTTCTATGGCTGCAAGAAGCAGGTCGCGCTTTTCGGTTCCTGCCTTGCGCTGGGTGATGTAGGCCATTTCGCCCAGGTTGACCGCTGAGAGAAACAATGCAGTTTCTCCGGATGTAGCCTCAGACAGAAGCTTTTCAACCTCCTCGGCTCCTGGCTCATCCTGGAAATAAGCTAGCACTGCGTAGCTATCGAGCACGTAGTTCCTCACGGGCAATCTCCTCCCGGCGAGTTTCGGTAAGGGCCTCCACCAAAGCGTGGCCCTTGAGGATGCCCCGAAAGGACTTGGTGGGGTCAGCAGGCAGCGGGCGGAGCATAAGGCCATTGTCGGCTTCGGTTATGAGGATTTTATCTCCGGGCGAGATGCCGTACCGGTCACGAAGCTCCTTTGGTACCACGATCCACCCCTTGCGGGATACCTTGGCTATATTGGGCATACCATACCCTCCTTGGTATAACCTCCTGAACATAGTATAACCAGTGCTAGACGGAGGCACAAGAGGGCCCGCAGCCTAGTCCCGCAGGCTGGCTGCAACCTCGAAGACCGGATAAGGGATAAACTCTACTCACGCTAGGGATTAACCGGTTTGGGGCGGATATGTTATCATATGGCCAATGTACTAGCCTAAATTTACGCCCCATGGGGTTGACCCTGGGAAAGAATAGGGAGGTATAGCGATGCCCAGCAAGGTTTTCTTTACTTCTCGCCGCTCTACTTCTCACAAGGAAAGCCTACCGACCAAGCTGGCTCAGCTTTTTGATGCGGCTGGCTTCAACCAGATTATTGCTCCCAAGGACCTGGTGGCTATTAAGATGCACTTTGGGGAAAAAGGCGCTACCGCTTTTATCAGTCCGGTATTTGTCCGCCAGGTAGTAGAGAAGGTCCGCCAGTACCAAGGAAAGCCCTTTTTAACTGACACCAACGCGCTGTATGTAGGTAAGCGCAACAATGCTGCCGAGCATATTGAGACCGCGCTGGCCAACGGTTTTGGCTATGCTACAGTTCAAGCTCCCATAGTCATTGCCGACGGCCTAAAAGGGAGAAGCTACCGGGAGATTCCAGTCAATCTCAAGCATTTTGCCTCGGTCAAGATTGCCAGTGAAGTCCTAGATGCCGATGCTTTTCTGGCCTTATCCCACGTCAAGGGCCATATCCTTATGGGCTTTGGGGGCGCCATCAAAAACGTGGGCATGGGCTGCGGCAGCCGGGCCGGCAAGCAGATGATGCACTCCACCATCCGGCCTAAAGTCAACCCCGACAAATGCCGCGGCTGCGCTTCTTGCCGCCGCTGGTGTCCGGCTGATTGCATCAGCTTGGTGGACAGGCCGGAAGCTATGCCGGGCGCAAAATCTCACGCCGAGGAGGCTTCATCCTCAGGTTCAGCTCCTAAGCTTTCGGCCAAAGTAGCTGTGATCGATTCCGAAAAGTGCCTAGGGTGTGGGGAATGCACCATTACTTGCCCCGAGGGAGCTATCAAGATCAATTGGAAGACGGAAGCGTTTGCTGCCCAGGAGCGGATGGTAGAATTTGCTTATGGGGCCATTAAGGACAAGCTAGAAGCGGGCAAGTGCGGGTTCATCAACTTCCTCATCAATATTGCTCCCGACTGTGACTGCAACACTTGGAGCGATACTCCGGTGGTGCCCGACCTTGGTATTCTCGCCTCCAAAGACCCCGTGGCTATTGACCAAGCTTCGGTAGACTTAATCAACGGCGCTACCGGTATTCCTGGAACCGCCCTCAAACAAAACCTAGCCCCAGGCCAGGATAAGTTTGCCGATTTGCATCCCGAAAGCGACTATCCTGCCCAGATCCGCTATGCCGAGTCCATTGGCCTGGGGAGCCGCAACTACCAGCTGATAGAAATCTAACTGGTTCCAGGCACCTGGGAAACCCTGGAAGTCAACTACCCGGCCCGCTGGCGTAGCCCCACTTTTCACCTTGCTTTGTCTTACGCTCGTTCCGGAAACCCTTGCGGGCCAAACTAGCGCTCGGCCTCAAGCTCCGGCGGACTTCCCGGCAAATTCGACTTCCTGTCTCAGTTGCCGGCCTCGGGCATCCATGCCCTCGGGTCCGCCTCCGCTTTCAGCCTCGTTAAGTTTGGCTACCGCTCGGGTTTAGTCGCTCGGCTTTCAAGCCAAAGCAGCCCTCCCCAGCGAAAACTGGCGATAACACAGCCCGGCCCGGCATAGTATTTTGATTGCCGGGCTATCTTTTGTCCTTTATACTGAATGATGGTAGGCTGACAGCGGAAGCGGCAGTTGCAAATACCAGCGCCCCTTGACTGTTCCCTTGGGGAACACCTTACCCTGGGGAACAGGAGGTGCAGCTCATGAACATTTG